>VBOF01000249.1 GCA_005877855.1 Nitrospirota bacterium
CGCGGAACACGACGATGATGATCGCCAGCCCCACGGCGGCTTCCCCGGCCGCGATGGCGATCACGAACAGGGACATGATCTGCCCCGCGAGCGAATCCAGATGATTGGCGAAGGCCACCAGGTTGAGGTTGGCCCCGTTCAGCATGATCTCGACGCACATGAGCACGATGATGAAGTTGCGCCGGACGAGGACCCCGACGAGCCCCGTCACGAACAGCATCGCGCTCACCGCCACATATGCCCCGATGGGGACCATCGTTTAACGATCCCCGCCCCTGACTTCGGAATGGATGGGGGTTTTGGCCAGAACGATGGCCCCGACGATGGCGCCCAGCAGGAACACGCCGACGATCTCGAACGGCAACAGGTAGTCGCTGAACATTAAAATCCCGATCGCTGTGCTGTTGCCCACCGCTTCGACGGCCTTGATCGTCGCCGGGCCCTTCATCCCGCTGTAGCGGGAGGCCAGGAGCACCAACAGGAGCTCGACGGTCAACGCACCGACCCCCACCATGTACCAGGCGTGCCGGTGATGGAAATACCGCTCCTCCGTCTTGAGGTTGAGCAGCATGAGGACGAACAGGTACAGGATCAGGATGGCGCCGGCGTAGATGATGATCTGTACAACCGCCAGGAACTCGGCGTGCAGCAGCACGAAGAGCCCCGCCATGTGTCCAAGGAGCGCGAGCAGGGCGATGCCGCAGTGCACAGGGTTCCGGAGCGTCACCGTCAGCACCCCCGCCGCGAGGCTGACCAGGGCGAAGTAGGCGAAGAAGATCGGCGTCATGCTTAAGAGTCTTGCGGGGGTGTGAGACCTGCGACTTGATGCGGAAACTTATAGCGGTACTGGAAGCTCTCCGCGTCGTTCTTCTCCTGGTTATGGGCGTACAGGTAGCGCTTGGCATCCTCGATGTGCTTCTCCCCGACCTCGTAGAGCCGCTTCTTGTCGAAGATGAGCTGCCGCTTGTCGGCGGTCGCATACTCGTACATCTTGGTCATCGCCAGCGCGTTGACCGGGCAGGCCTCGACGCAGTAGCCGCAGAAGACGCACTTGGTGATGTCGATGTAGAACTCGGTCGCGTACCGGGACAGGGGACGTTCCGGATTTTCAGCGCTCACCACCTTGATGCAGCGGGACGGGCAGGCCGCCTCGCAGAGGTCGCAGCCCACGCAGCGCTCCGCGCCGTCGTCGTAGCGAAGGAGCCCCAGGGCGCCACGATGGGCGTCCGGGATCGTCCGCTTCTCCCGCGGGTACTGGAAGGTGACGGGCTTCACGAACATGTGCGAGAGCACGACCCGCATCGCCGTCCGGATCTCGGAGAACGACAGGGCATCCCACACCTCGCGCAACAGGCTTTTCCCCTCGCTCTTGGCCGTCATGCTGAGGCCCCTTTCGCCTTAATGCTTCTCGATCGCGACGCGGGTGAACTTGAATGCCGGCACGCCCGTCGTGGGATCGACGACGCACTCGGCCAAATCTTTAATGGGCGGCTCGTTGAAATGCTCGGGGAAGAAGCACGTCCCCCGCGCGAGATCGGGGTTCGCCTCGGTCCGCAGCTCGACTGAGGCCCCCGCCGAGGTCACGCGCACCACGTCCTGGGGACCGATCTGCAGCTGCGCGAGGTCCTCCGGGTTCATCTGCAGGCGGCCCTTGCTGGGATACAGCTGGACCAGGCCCGACGCGCGTGTGGACAGCTTGCCTGAATGGTAGAGGACCTGGCCGATCGTGAGGGCGAACGGCCTTGCCCCATCGGCCTCCGAACCGGCGGCGTAGCGGACCGCGACAGTGTGCGCGAAGCCGTTGCGCAGGTAGCCCTCCGGCGTGGCGATGACGGGCCTGGCTTCGCCGAGATTGTAGTACCCCGGCAGCAGCTTCATGATCTCCCGCTGCACGTCCTGGGCCGCTTCGTATTCCATCGGATAGCCCAACCCCGTGCCGAGCGCCGCGAAGATCTCCCAATCCGGGCGGGCCTCTTCGTACGGCTCCAGCGCGGGACGGACCCGGTTCACCTTTCCTTCCAGGTTCGTGAAGGTGCCGTCCTTCTCGGCGAAGGTGGTCGCCGGCAGCACGACGTGCGCGAGCCGCCCGGTCTCGGTCAGGAAGGGGTCCTGGCAGACCAGCAACTCGACCTTCTCCAGCGCCTCCCGGACGCCGGTCGAAGCCGGCAAGGTCGCAAGCGGATTTTCGCCCACGAGGTACAGCGCCTTGATTCCTCCATCGCGGCAGCGCTTCAAAATCTCCATCAACGTTGCGCTCGGATCAGGCGGCGGCAGCGAGCAGCGCCACGCGGTCGCGAACTTGCCGCGGGCTTCCTCGTCGCCATAGAGCGCCTGCCCCGGCAAGAGTTCCGGCGCCACTCCCATGTCTACCGCCCCCTGCTCGTTGGCCTCTTCCGGCAGCGCGCTCACACCGCAACCGGGCCGCGTCAGCTTGCCGGTCACCCAGGCGAGGTCTACGAGGTTCAGGACGCTCGCATAGCCCTCGACCTGCCGCGTCACGCCTTCGGCGCACAGGATCACGGCCTTCGGCGCCTCGGCATAAAGCCGGACCGACTCGACCGCCACCGCCCGGGACGTCCCGGTCCGGGCCGTCAGCACGTCCCAAGACAAGCCGCCGACCGCTGCTTTCAGCGCGGCAAAAGCCTCAGGGGCGGCGGTCGTGGCGGCCTCGTCCACCAGATCCTCCTCGACCGCGGCCTTGACCAGCGCCTGGATGAACGACCGCTCGCTCCCCGCCGCGATCCGCAACGGGTGGGAGGCCAGCTTCGCGATGTTGGTCATCCGCGACGTGGCGACGATCGCCTGTGCGCCATACACGCGGATCGCCTCTTTCACCCGCAGGCTGGCGACCGGATTCGTCTCGGTGATGTCGGTCCCGATGAGCAGGAGCACGTTGGCCTTCGTGATCTCTTCATAGCCGTTCATCACCCGGCCGACGCCGGCGGCGTGCTGGAGGGCCCGGGTGAAGTTCAGATGGCCGTAGCGGGCGCTGCTGTCCACCTGATTGGTGCCGATCGCCGTGCGCATCAGCTTCTGGAACAGGTAGAGTTCCTCGTTCGTGCAGCGGGCGGTGATGAGTCCCGCGATCGCGTTGGGGCCGTGCTGGGCCTTGAGGGCCTTCAGCCGCCCGATCACCGTGTCCATGACTTCGAACCACGAGCGCGGCGCGAACCCTTCTTCCGTGCGGACCAACGGGGCGCCCAGCCGTTCCTTGCTGTCGATATACTGGAACCCGAACCGCCCGCGCACGCACAGGCCCCCGTGACCCTTGGCGGTCTCCGCGCGATCGCCCCACTTGTTCTTCCAGGAGAGCGGCGACGTCACCCGCTGGACGCCCTTCCCGCTGGTCTCGATGTACATCTGGCATCCGTCGGCGCAGTAGGCGCACGTGCTCGTTGTCTTCTTCAACTGCCACGGCTTGTAGACGTACTTGGAATACTTGTTCGTGATGGCGCCCACGGGGCAGACCGCCAGGCAGTCCCCGCAGAACTCGCAGACGAGGCCCTCGTCCCCCTTGGCCACCACGTGTGTGGTCCCCTCTTTCTTGAAGAACTGCAGGGCGTCCACCATCTGCACGTCCTTGCAGATGTTGATGCACTCCCCGCACAGGATACAGCGGTTCATGTTGAAGTCGAGCACGAGGCTGCGCCGGTCTTCAGGCAGGCCCTTGGGCTTGGCGTTGACGAGGTTCGTGACGCCGTGCTGGAAGGCCATGTCCTGCAACTCGCAATGGCCGTCGGCGTCGCAGACCGGGCAGTCCAGGGGGTGGACCGTGAGGTGCTTCTCCACCGCCTTCTTGCGGGCCAGAAAGAGATCCTCTCCCTCGCACCGCACCACCATGCCCGCCTCGGCCTTGGCGGTGCAGGACCGCACCGGGGCCTTCTTGCCCTCCACCATCACGAGGCACATCCCGCAGGAGCCGAACGGGTCGAAAGTGTAGTGATAGCACATCGCCGGGATAGTCTTGCCGGTCTGGGAGATCACGTCGTAGAGCGAGACTCCCTGCTTCGCCTCGACCTGCTGGCCGTCGACGGTCAGCCGGATGGGAGGGGCCTCGACATCCGGCGATGTGACTGGTTTCAGCGCCATGCCATTACCTATCGCACTCGCCCATAACGATGTCATACGTCCCGAAGATCGTCACGATGTCGGCGATCATGTAGCCGCGGGCCATGAAATCGAACGCGCCCATATGAATGAAGGACGGGGCGCGGATCTTCAGACGGTAGGGCTTCCCTCCGCCGTCGCTGACGATGTAGAACCCCAGCTCGCCCTTGGCGGCCTCGGTCCCGCAGTAGATCTCCCCCTTCGGGGCATCGAAGCCCTGGGAGAACAGCTTGAACTGCTGGATCATGCTGGCCAGGTCATTGAAGACCTTGTCCTTGGGGGGCAAGGTCACGCTCGGCATGTCGGCCATGACCGGCCCGTCGGGGATCTTCTCCAGGAGTTGCTTGACCATGTTCCGGCTCTGCCGCATCTCCTCGACGCGGACCCAGTACCGGTCGTACGTGTCGCCGTTCTTGCCGACCGGCACGCTCCACTGGCACTCGCCGTACGCGGCGTAGGGCTCGAACTTGCGCAGGTCATAGTCCACGCTGGACCCGCGCAGCGTCGGCCCGCTCAATCCGAAGTTGATGGCGTCCTCGGCCGAGATCACCGCCACGCCCTTGGTGCGGGAGAGCCAGATCCGGTTGGTGTCCAAGAAGGTGATGTACTCGTCCAGCTTCGGGGGGAAGTAGTCGCAGAACTGGCGCAGCTTTTCGACCAGGTCCGGCGTGAAGTCCCGCTCGACGCCCCCGATCCGGTACCAGCTCGTGGTCAGCCGCGCCCCGCAGAGCTCGTCGAAGAAGTCCAGGAGGATCTCCCGGTCGCGGAAGGTGTAGAAGAACACCGTCATCGCGCCGATGTCCAGCGCCTGCGTGCCAAGCCAGAACAGGTGCCCGATGATCCGCTGCACCTCGGCCACGATCGTGCGCAGGTACTCCGCGCGCGGCGGCACTTTTAAATCCAGCAGCTTCTCGACAGCCCGGCAGTAGGCAAAGTTGTTGTACATCGCGCAGACGTAGTCCAGGCGGTCCGTGTGGGGGATGAACTGGTGGTAGGTGCCGTCCTCCGCCAGCTTCTCCACGCCCCGGTGCAGAAACCCCATGACCGGCGTCGCCTTGACGATCCGCTCGCCCTCCAGGGACAGCACAATCTTCAGCACGCCGTGCGTGCTGGGGTGCTGGGGCCCCATGTTGAGCATCATCTCCTCGGTGCGCAGCGTCGGCAGCGTGGGATTCGCCGGATGCTCCGGGTCCACCTTATAGACGGTCGTGCGCTGGTCTTCCAATGGCTGTGGCATGAGTCCTTATCCAGTCTTCTCTCCGATGAAGGTGAACGTGTCGCGCCACCCCTTGCCGCGCACGGGAAAATCCTTCCGCAAGGGATAGCCTTCCGGGAAATCATCCGGGAGCAGGACCCGCACGAGGTTCGGATGGTTCCGGAACCGGATCCCCATCATGTCGTACACCTCGCGCTCCATGAAATCGGCCCCCTTCCAGATGTCGGTCATGGAGTCCACCACGCAATCGTCTTCCGGCACCCGCGTCTTCACGCGGATCCGCCGCTTGCGCCGGATCGAGTAGAACTCGTAGACGACCTCGAACCGCTCGGGGTGGTCTGGCCAGTCCACGGAGCTCACATGCACGATGTAGTCGTAGTCCAGTCCGGGGTCGTCGTGCAGGTACCGGCAGACCGCGTGCAGGCTCTCCCGCTTTACGTGGATGGTCAGGTCGCCCCGCCACTCGACGGCGTTCTGGATGGCTTCGGGGAAAGCCTGTTGGATCTTCTGAGCGTCGGGGTGCATCGGTCAGGCCTTCACCGCCTCCGGCGGCTTCTTGGAGAACACGCCCCGCTGCATGATCTGCTCCTGGAGCTTGAGGATGCCGTCGAACAGGGCCTCGGGCGTGGGCGGGCAGCCCGGCACATACATGTCGACGGGGATGAACCGATCGACCCCCTGCACGACGCTGTAGCTGTCGTAGATGTTGCCGGAGGTCGCGCACGACCCCATCGCGATCACGTAGCGCGGCTCCGGCATCTGATCGTAGATCTTCCGGATCACCGGCGCCATCCGCACGCACACCGTGCCGGCCACGATCATGAGGTCGGACTGCCGCGGCGACGCGCGAAAGACGCCGGCGCCGTACCGATCGATGTCGTAGCGCGAGGAGACCGCGGCGATCATTTCGATGGCGCAGCAGGCAAGGCCGAAAGTCATCGGCCAGAGCGACCCTTTGCGGGCCCAGTTGACGGCCTTCTCCAGCGTGGTCAGGATGATCCCCGGATCCCCGTCCTTCTGATGGCCGCGCGCGACCTGGATGAGATTCGGCGCCGGTTCGTTCTTCCCGGTCAGTCCCATTCCAGCGCCCCTTTCTTCCAGGCATAGACATAGCCGACGACGAACAGCGCGATGAAGATCAACATCTCCACCATGCCGATCACGCCGATCCGGTCGAACGCGACGGCCCACGGGTACAGAAACACGATTTCAATGTCGAAGATCACGAACAGCATCGCGATGATGTAGTAGCGGACCGGAAACGGCATCCGTGCATCGGAGAAGGGTTCACTCCCGCACTCGTACGGGCTGAGTTTTTCCGGGTCAGGCAGTTTCGGCTGGAGAAGGTGACTCAGGACCAGCGTGCCTGCCCCGAACGCAAACGCCACCCCGATGAACACCAGGATCGGGAAATAGTTCGAAAGATAGGACAGCAGATGCGCAGGACCATCCACTTTTTCGCCTCCTTAACACCAAGACTTAACAATGGAAAAAACAGTCTAACATCGCGTTTTCAAACAAAGCAAGCAACCAAAAGACCCATAAACCGCGCTTTGGATGGGCCTTACGGCTTCTCAGACGATGCCCGGCGGGCTACTTTCTCCGGCGGGGTACGAAGATCCCGTGGCGGCTGGCCTGAACCTGCCTCCCATTGCTCTGTCAGCGGTTCAGCCGTTTTTGTCCTTCGATGAATCTGCGTACGGACCCGCTTGGAGGTGGTCTTGCCGAAGTCAGGTGGGTCCGGCTGGTTGGTCAACGTCCTTTGATCAAGCTTGGCCATGCCGCGCTTTTTTTCCATTACCCGCTACAAAGGCTGTCTCGATCTGCCGGGTAGAGCCGGAGGCATGGGCACCGGCCCGCGTGGTCCCTCACCCGGCGTCATCGGGTCGTAGAGCCGTTCGTTCCCGTTGACGCCGTCTTCTTCCACATCAATCCACATCTCGCCCTTGCCCGGTTCGAACTCCCCGTTGCCGTCAAGGTCTACCCAGTAAAAGAGCGGATGGGCAAACGTGATGGCGACCTCATAACCGTACTGGTTGACTGACACCTTATACGTACGGCGAGCCGTCATGAAATCCGGCTTGCTTTCCTGGTCCGCCAGCTTGAAAACGCGGAAGAACATGTTGTTCCGCCAGTCGTAGTAGGCGTTCACTTCACGGCGGTCGAATTCGTCGGGCTCTGCGGGCAACGCGTACCCCGAAGGCGACAGACTGGCCCCTCCCTGCTCCGCTGATTCGAGCATCGCAGGGATGACACAGAGAAAGACCATCACGCCGATCGCACCCAACACTCGTCGCATAGTTATACGGTAGCACCATCATAACCCCTCGTCAATCAAGAGTTTTATCTTGACTTCTGTTCGATATCTGCTATGCTCCCCTTAGTGTGAACTTGGAGGCTGGCATGGGAATACCACAACAGAAGCGGGCATGGGTTCAGGTCTTGGTCGTCGCATGGGGGCTGAGTCTTTCGGCAGGAGCCGTCACTCCGGCCTTCGCTGAAAACGCTCAGGCACCGCCAACTCGGGCCTTGGTAGGCGACCCAGCCATCGCCTTTCAAGGCGGGTACCTCAAGTTCTCCGAGCAAGTCTCCGGCCTGGTAGTTGGCTCGCGCGACGCCAAACAGCTCTTCGGGATGGGCGATGTCCTCTACATCCGGGTGCTGCCGGAGGCGAACGTGAAGGTCGGCGACCGGCTCACCCTCTACCGCCCCACAAGGCAAGTCTACCATCCGGTCACGCAGGCCCCATTGGGGCAGATCATGGTCATTCTGGGCATTCTCCAAGTCACGACCGAACCCAAGGAGAACGTCGTCTCGACTCGCATCGAACACGCCTTCGACTCGATCTCTCCCGGCGATTTGGTGATGCCGTTCCAACTCCCCCCAGAGGTGCCGGCCAAGCAGACGACCAGCGGGCCCCTCACGGGAGTGATCGTGGACTTCAAGCAGGCGCGCCAGGTCACCGCACAGTCGGAAATCGTTTACATCGACCGGGGTGAGACGGATGGCGTCGCGCTGGGAGACCGCTTCAGCGTGATCCGTCCGGGCCGCCGGCTCTCCCTCATGACCAAGAACCCGGACGTGGTGCTCGCCGAGATCAAAGTCATCGGGCTGCAGCCACAGACCGCGACCGCCTATGTGGTGCAGAGCCGTGACGCCATCCATCGGGGAGACATCGTGAGCCGCATGCTGCCCCCATCGCCGCCAGTCAAGGAGGTGCCGAAAGCCGAGGGCGCACCGTCGGTTGTCGCCAAGGTGACGCCGCCTGAAGCGCCGGCGCCGCCTCCTTCGAAGGCCCTCGAGGACGTCTACTTCGACTTCGACAAGTGGGCGCTGACGGATCAGGCCAAGAAGACCCTCACGGCACAAGCCGAACTCCTCAAGCAGAACGCGAATGCTGCGGTTACCATCGAGGGATACGCTGACGAACGGGGAAGCACGGAGTATAACCGGATCTTAGGGGAAAAACGGGCCCTGGAAGTCCGCCGCTTCCTCACGGAGTTGGGGGTCAGCAATCCCTTCACGGTCATGAGCTTTGGAAAGGACAAGCCGTTCTGCACCGAGAAGGATGAGGCCTGCTACACGCAAAACCGCCGGGCCCGTCTCGTGGTCGCCGGCAACTGATTTGCATTTGCTTCTACCGCGATTTAGGATAAGGCATCCCATGTT
>VBOF01000343.1 GCA_005877855.1 Nitrospirota bacterium
ATCGCGTTATGCAGCAAGGCGCGAATGAACATGGAGGCCACATTCCCCACGGACAGGCTCCCTCCGGGAGGCACCGCGATCTTGCCCTCCTTGACCATCTTCTCCAGCCACTTCTTTTGATCCTGGCTGATCTGGAACTTGACCTCGACCAGCTCTTCTTTTCCGCCGAATGGGTCCATAGCGCTTGCTCCTTTACTCCTTTTTTTTCCTGTCCTCCGGCTCCTTGAACAGGAGATAGAGCAGGATCACAAAACCCACCGCGACGCCGGCGATAGCCAGCCACGTGCCGATGTTCTGCATGGGTCAGGTGGCTCCGATCGCCTTCGCCAGCCGCCCGCGAAGGTCCTTCGGCAACTTGACGAGCTTGCCCTGCGTGTCCACGGCGACCAGCCGGGCGGAGCCTTCCACCACCAGCCGCCCGCTCCTCTTCTCCCTGATCTCGTGGGCGAAGGTGAAGCTCGCCGCGCGGCATTCGGCCAGTCTCGTCGCGATCGTCAGCGTCTCGCCGTAGCGGGCGGGCGAGCGGTAGTGCAGCTCGGCGTGCACCACGGCGAAGAGGATGCCGGCGTCCATGAAGGCCTTCACCGAGGAGCCCCGTGTCTCCAGCCAGTGCGTGCGCCCCTGCTCGAAGTAGCGGAGATAGTTCCCGTAGTACACCACGCCGCCGCAATCGGTGTCCTGGTAGTAGATGCGGACCTCGAGGGTGTCGCCGGCGCGGGTCATCGTCAGAGCTCGAGCGTGGGAAACTTCGGGAGCGCCGCGTCGGTCACGCCGGTCACCTTCACGATCAGCGCGTAGAGCTGGTGGTAGCGCTCGGCGACGGCCGGCTCGAAGCCGTGGCCCAGCGGCGAGCGGGAGGCGGCGTCCAGCAGCGGCTTCATCTGCGGCCACTGGGCGAGGTAGGCCTGGCCCATCTGATCGCCGAGCCCGGCCAGCGCGCGGAACTGCGCCACCATCGGCAGCTTGTACTTCCCGTCCACGTCGTCGAGGTAGCTGGTGCGGCAGACTTCCTTCAGCGCCGGCGGGAGCTGGTCCGGCTGCACGTCGTGGGCCTTGATCTTGTGTTGCTTGAATAACTGGACCTGCGCGAAGGCCTCCAGGGCGCGGACCGCCGTGAGGAGCGCTGCATCAAGGGCGCGGTCCTGCTCGGCGCGCCGCCTCGCGTTGGCCAGAAGGTCCGGCGCAACGGCGGCCTTGATCTCCGCCGGGTCCAGGACGAGCTTCTCCAGAAAGCCGGAGTTCTCCTTCAGGCGCGGAATCAACGACTTGATCCCAGCCGGACCGCCGAAGATGGAGGCCATGTCGAGAGCCTTGACGGCGGTCTTCAGGGACTCCCACGCCGGCTTGTAGAGGAAGCGGTCCCAGCAGCCATAGGCGTCCGCAAGGTCGGCGAGCGCGTGGTAGAGCGGCTTCTGTCCGCCGGAGACGCGCGCTTCGATGAGGCGAAACGTCGCGGCCGCGGCGGCATACGAGCCCTTGTTGAATTGTTCAGCCGCCTGGCGGCGC
>VBOF01000344.1 GCA_005877855.1 Nitrospirota bacterium
CGTCGTGCCGACCAAGTACTGGCACCGAGTGGACGACCTGCGGGTGCAGTGCGACGTGTGCCCCCGCCTCTGCAAACTCCAGGAGGGGCAGCGGGGGATGTGTTTCGTGCGCGCCTGCGAAAACGGCCAGGTCGTCCTGACGACCTACGGCCGCTCGAGCGGCTTCTGTGTGGATCCGATCGAGAAGAAGCCCCTCAACCATTACCTGCCGGGGACGCCGATCCTGTCCTTCGGGACGGCGGGGTGCAATCTCTCCTGCAAGTTCTGCCAGAACTGGGACATCAGCAAGTCCCGCGAAGTGGACACCCTGGCCGACGCCGCCTCGCCCGAGACGATCGCCC
Source organism: Nitrospirota bacterium (assembly GCA_005877855.1). GTDB lineage: Bacteria > Nitrospirota > Nitrospiria > Nitrospirales > NS-4 > NS-12. The sequence continues at coordinate 342 of VBOF01000344.1, forward strand.
GGGCGGCCCAACAACTGGGCTGCCGCAGCGTCGCCTTCACCTACAACGACCCGGTGATCTTCATGGAGTACGCGATTGACGTCGCGCAGGCGTGCCACGAACTCGGAATCAAGGCCGTCTCCGTGACGGCGGGCTACATGTGCGATGAGCCGCGCCGCGAACTCTACAAGTACATGGACGCTGCCAACGTGGACCTCAAGGCCTTCACCGAGGAGTTTTACAAGCAGATCACCATCGGGCATCTGCAGCCGGTGCTGGATACGCTGGAGTACCTCAAGCACGAAACGAAGGTCTGGTTCGAGATCACCACCCTGCTCATTCCCGGCGAGAACGACTCGGAGAATGAAATCGAGGAACTGACCCAGTGGGTCATGGAGCACCTTGGCCCGGACGTGCCCCTACACTTCACCGCGTTCCACCCCGATTTCAAGATGCTGGACAAGCCGCGCACGCCGCCGGCTACTCTGACGATGGCCCGCCGGATCGCCGTGAAAAACGGGCTCCGGTATGCCTACACCGGCAACGTCCATGACGAGGAAGGCGGCAGCACCTCCTGCCATCAATGCGGGAGCAAGCTGATCGGCCGGGACTGGTACGTGATGACCGCGTGGAACCTGACGGACGACGGTCGGTGCAAGGCCTGCGGCACGGCGTGCGCCGGCGTGTTCGACGGCCGGCCGGGGCGCTGGGGCGCGAAGCGCCTGCCCGTCCGCCTCAAGGATTTTAGGTAGAGAGATAGGTTATCAACAGGTTCGCCGCTTCCGTCGCCCCGGTTGGCGCAGGCGCTGGGCCAGGAACGGTAGTCGCTGCGGCCGCGCGGAGGGCGTTTTCCCACTGGCCGCTCGTGAAGTCGCCAGCCGACAACTCCGCCGCACGCCCGTTGCGATGGAGATAGTCCACCAGAAGCCCCTCATCCGCAAAATTGTAGCGCCGCACGTACACGACCGGCTTTTGATAGGCAACCGCTTCGACGACCGTGGAGTAGCCGGGTTTGGTCACGATGAGATCGGCGGAGGCCAGCAACTGGCTAAAGGCCATCGGAATAGAAGCCGACGAGCGGATGCGCTCGGTGCCATCCGGCACTGGTCCACTCACAACGAACCGATAGCCGTTCATCCGGTCGAGCCGGTCGAACGGAAGCCCATCGAGCGCGATCCCTCCGAAGGCCACCAGGACCATCCGCTCATGGGCCTTGGCCCCGACCGCAGCACGTAACACGGATGGTTGAGGAGCAGCGAGTTCGGCCACCGGCCCCATGTCAACAATGGTGCGAAAGGCCTCCATCGGGATGCCTGGAGCAATGCGGATCATCAAGTCAGCCAGGCGGTACGACTCCTGAATCCGCCGGATCACATCCACCTGCTCGTGGCGGCCCAGTTCGAAGAAGAGCTTCAAGATGCCATCCCAGGAGAGATTGCACAGGCCGACGGCCGGCACGTCTGCGCGGGAGGCCGCCTCGATCGCGAGGTAGGAGATATCCGAGAGGACGAGGGCCGGCTTAACGGATCGGATCGCGCGGGATTCTGCAGCCACTTTGTCTTCCCAATGCTCGTGAAAGCGTCGGTGCTCCGCCCAGGTCGCAGCGGCGTCGATCCGCATCGGCCCATGCTGGACGCAGCCGACGTCCTGCTCGGCCGGGCTCACCTCGGAGGCGATCTTCAGATTGGCCTCGAAAAAGCGGGCCGGCACGCTCGTTCTTAAGATGGCCGTGAGCCCTGAGACCCGACGTCCGAGCTCGTTCAGAACGGGAACCACCTGAGCGGCGTGGCCGAACCCATGGCTGGAGATGGCGCACCAGATCCTCTTCATACGCACGACGCTTCTACCAGAGGACCCGCCCCATTTGCTAGACTTAGCTCGGCATCC
>VBOF01000345.1 GCA_005877855.1 Nitrospirota bacterium
CACGTCCCGAAGACCTATCTGGTGAAGGTGAGCGGGGTCCTCGATGACGCGCAAATCCGGACGTTAGAATCGGGCGTCCGGCTGGAAGATGGCCTCACGCGCCCGGCTCAGGTCAGGAAAGTCAGGAAGACCGAGGAGAATTCCTGGATCGAACTGACGATCTCCGAGGGGCGCACCCACCAGGTCAAGCGGATGCTGCAAGCCGTGGGGCATCCGGTCCTGAAGCTCAAGCGGCTGCGATTCGGGCCATTGAAGTTGGGGGCGCTTCCTCGCGGCGAGTATCGGTTTCTGACTGATGCGGAAATCCGTCACGTGAAGGCTCTTGCAGAAAGCCGGGAGAGGCTGGCGTCGTGAAACCGCGAACGCATATGTGCGGGCAGCTTCGCGCGACCGACATAGGCCGGTCCGTGCATGTGATGGGATGGGTGCAGCGGCGCCGCGATCACGGCGGGCTGGTCTTCGTGGACCTACGTGATCGAACAGGGCTGGTCCAGATTGTATTCAACCCCACTGTCAATGCCCCTGCTCACGAGCAGGCGCAGCAACTCCGCCAGGAGTTCGTCATCGCGGTGACGGGCACCGTCTCGGCCAGGCCGGCAGGCATGAGGAATCCCAACCTGGCGACCGGCGAGGTCGAAGTGATGGTGCATCAGTTGGAGATCCTCAACGAGGCCAAGACCCCGCCGTTTCTCATCGAGGATGAGGTCGATGTCACGGAAGCGATCCGGATGAAACACCGGTATCTTGATTTGCGGCGGCCGCAGATGCAGCAGCTCCTTCGCCTGCGCCACGAAGTGGCGCAGCAGGTCCGCATGTTTTTGAACACCCGCGGGTTTCTCGAAATCGAGACGCCGATGCTCACGAAGAGCACCCCGGAAGGCGCACGTGACTATCTGGTGCCCAGTCGCATCAACCCTGGGAACTTCTACGCGCTGCCGCAATCGCCTCAACTGTTCAAGCAGATCCTGATGGTCGCAGGGGCGGACCGCTACTATCAGATTGCCCGCTGCTTCCGGGATGAAGACCTGCGGAACGACCGGCAGCCCGAGTTTACGCAGATCGATCTGGAGATGTCCTTCGCGGACCGGGAGCAGGTCATGGCGCTCGCGGAAGAGATGCTCATCAGGGTCTTCAAGACCGCCGCCGGTATTGACTTGCCGACTCCGTTCCCGCGGTTGAGCTACGCGGAGGCGATAGGCCGGTACGGGTCGGATAAGCCCGATCTTCGCTTTGAGATGCCGCTCTATGACGTGAGCGACTTTGCAGCCCAGAGTGAGTTCAAGGTTTTCAAAGACGCGGTCGTCAAGGGCGGGATCGTGAAAGCCCTGATCGTGAAAGGGGGCGCGTCCATCCCTAGGAGCAGGATTGACGCGCTGGGCGAGACAGCCAAGAGCTTCGGAGCGAAGGGGCTTGCCTGGGTGAAGATCACGGGAGAGGGACAACTCGAATCCGTGATCGCGAAGTTCTTGATCCCAGCGAGACTGCTCGGCGCCTTGCCAGGTGCGGCGGCCGGGGATCTGCTCCTGTTCGGGGCGGATAAGCCGGCCATCGTCCACGACGTACTCGGGAGATTGCGCCTGCTCCTCGGCGAAGAATTACACCTGATCGACAAGGCTGCCTGGAGGCCGCTCTGGGTGACGGACTTTCCCCTGTTGGAGCACGACGAGGCGGAGAAGCGCTACGTCGCCTTGCATCATCCCTTCACCGCGCCGCTCGATGAGGATGTGGCGCGCCTTGAGACCGAGCCGCTGAAGGCGCGCGCCAAGGCCTACGATCTTGTCCTGAACGGGACCGAGATCGGCGGGGGCAGCATCCGCAACCACCGCCGGGAGATCCAGAGCAAGCTCTTCGATCTGCTTGGGATCGGCAAGGACGAAGCGCAGGCCAAATTCGGCTTTCTGTTGGACGCCCTTGAGTACGGCGCCCCGCCGCACGGCGGCATCGCTTTCGGCCTGGATCGCCTGATCATGCTGCTCGGCGGTGCCGACTCCATCCGCGACGTGATCGCGTTCCCGAAGACCCAGAAAGCTCAGTGTCTCATGACCGACGCGCCCTCTCCGGTGGACCCAGAGCAGCTCAAGGAGCTGCGCATCAAGTTCGACAAAATAGAGTAGGGGACAAGGGCGTCTCTGAGCCCTCGCCCCTTGAGGGAGAGGGGAGGGTGAGGGGTTCTTCATCCGATGTAGGGGCGTATGGCGATACGCCCTCCGCGTCTGACCGTTCCATCGTAGGGGCGACCCCCTGTGGTCGCCCGTCTTGACGATTCGACGTAGTCGCAGGATTCATCCCGCTCTCTTCTTTGAATTCCGGTCACCCTGAGCCTGTCGAAGGGTCTCACCTGTATCTCGCCGTATACGCCGCCGTTCCCCCCGCCGCCTGCGTCCGTTTCCTCCTGCATGACTTTACGGAGGAGGAGTGGTAGGATTTTGGGCCGATGAGTGCTTAACTCCATGGCGCTGGAACAGAAAATACTTGACGAACTCGCACGAAAACCGTGGCAGCTTGCGCGCGAGTTGGCACTGACTCTTAACGTCGACCGTTCTAATGTCAATACAGCC
>VBOF01000250.1 GCA_005877855.1 Nitrospirota bacterium
CGGTGCGGGCCTCCAGTGTCATGGACTTGGTGACGATCGCGCCGGAGCGGGACCGCCCCAGCGCCTCAAGCTCCGCCCGCGTGACGCACAAGGCGCCGGAGGCATTCATGAGACAGAGGGGAAAGCGGACGCCGGCGATGGTGCAGGAAAGGTCGACCGTGTCGCGGGAGAGGGTCACTGCAGGTTTTGTTGGTTAAAGCTGCACTTGACCACAAGTGTCGTGGCGCCGCGGCCTTCCACACACTTATCGAGGCTCTTGTGATAGTCCAGCTTGCCGTCCAAGTTCACGATAAATTCGAAGGAGAAGGCCGTCGTCATGAACATGTAGCGGCCCGGCCTCAGTTTGAGGGT
>VBOF01000252.1 GCA_005877855.1 Nitrospirota bacterium
TCACAAGCTGCCCGCCCACCTATAACACAAAGAACCGAGTCCCGACAATGAATGTCATGCATGTCACGCCCGCGACTTGGAGGTGTCCAAGGAAGAGAGGCACCACCATGCCGGACTTGCTGGATAGGATCTTGCAGTGGGTCTTTCCCACCGACTGCACCGCCTGCGGTCGGCCGGCGGCGGAGCGCCGGCTGCCCTTCTTCTGCCGGGGCTGTTGGGAGACGATCCGGCCCATCGAGGGCCCTGTCTGCCCCCGGTGCGGGCGCCCGTTCGACTCGCCACTCGCGCTGCTCTCCAGTCCGGGACACCTCTGCGGCCCGTGCCGGAAGAAACCTCCCACGTTCGACCTGGCCCTCACCCCCTACCGCTACGAGGGAATACTGGAACAGGCCATCCACCTGTTCAAATACCGGCGCCGGGATGCGCTGGCGACGCCACTGACCGACCTGATGCTCGCCTGGGCAGACAAGCTGCCATCGATCTCCCTGGTCATGCCCGTCCCGCTCCATCCCAGCCGCCTGCGAAGCCGCGAATTCAACCAGGCGCTGCTGCTGGCGGATCGGATTGCTGACCGTCTCGGCCTCCCACTGTCGTTCGAGCACCTCGTACGGGTCCGCGCGACCCGGCCCCAGACGGAACTCGACCGCAAGGAACGGGCCCGGAATGTGCGGCGCGCCTTCGCCGTGCGGGAACCGGCCGGCCTAGCCGGTCAGCGGGTGCTTCTTGTGGACGACGTCCTGACAACGGGGGCGACCGTCAACGAGTGCGCCCGAGTGCTCCGCCGGACGGGGGTCGAATCCGTCACGGTCCTGACCCTCGCCCGCCGGGTTTAAAATTGCGTAGGGGCGCACCTGCGTGTGCGCCCGAATTGTGGATGTCCTCGAAGAACATGGGCGGACACATAGGTCCGCCCCTACGTCGGATGTGGTGGAATTATGGATTATGCCAGCAGTGGCAAGGAGTGGCAAGGAGTGGCATGTAAAAATACTTGACAATTCCAGCCCTTCCCTTATAGGATGGCGCCCGTATCATCCGGAATGTTCGATGGCCAAGGCGGTACGGGATGAGGTGCTGACCACCGCCGAGACGTGCCGCTACCTGAAAGTGGCGCCTCGGACGCTCTATCGCTACATCCAGGAGAAGCGCGTACCGGCCTTCAAGCTCGGCAAGGACTGGCGGTTCGTGAAATCGGAACTGGACATGTGGCTCCGGAGGAAAAGCCGGGAGTACACTCGGAAAAAGACCCACTGAGGAGGCGACTCATGTTCTCAGGGGAATACTTCTGCAAGCTGGACGAGAAAGGACGCTTTCTTCTCCCCTCGGTCATCCGCGATCTCCTGTGCCCGGACGGGCACGCCGGTGAAAAAGGCGTCGTCTTCTTGAAAAGGACCGACCCGACGTCGCTCAAGGTCTACCCACTGTCCGAATGGACCAACCTGCTCAAACAGACCAGGGCCAAACTCGATGAAGAGCAAAGCCGTCTCTTCATGCACTTCGTGGTCTCGGAAACCGCCACATCGGAGATCGACAAGGCGGGCCGCATCCTCATTCCCGGCAAGCTGCGTAAGCACATCAACTTGGCCGAGGACCAGGAGATCGTCCTCGTGGGCATGTACGAGAACTTCGAGATCTGGGAGCCCGCGGATTGGCGGCGCTACCTCGCCCAGGTAGAAAACCGTCACGAGGTCTCGATGAGTAAGATCATGGATCTGCTGTAGCGCGTCCCTGTGAAGCGCACCCGCTCTTCACCCGCCCGTCCCACCGTCCTCCGCCAGACGTCCTTCCGACCCTCCGATGCACACGACCCGAGAGGGACTCACCGCGAGGCTGTGCAGCGCTCGATCCGGCAGCTGTTGCTGTCCAGCGCGATGAAACGAGCCCGGCGCCAGACACTGCCGACTCACAACGGTCCCGCTTCACCCTGGCCGGCGCGTCACCCTGTCGCAGACCATCCCGAGAACGACTTGTGCTTGGTGTTGCCCCTTCCCCCCAGCATCAATCATCAGTACGCCACCGTTCAGGGACGGCGCGTACTCTCCTCAGCCGGTCGCCGGTTCAAGGCGTTGGTCGGGCAGGAAGTCCTCTGCGCGCTGGCGAAACGAAAATCCCCTCCCCCGCTCGGTCAGACGCAGGACGGAACCCCCTTGGCGCTCGATCTGCGGTTCTATTTCGAATCGGAACTGCGCAGGGACATTGACGGCGGGCTCAAGATCACCCAGGATGCAGTGTGCGAAGCCCTTGGGATCAATGACAATCGGATCGTCGAGGTGACCCTCCGCAAAAAGCGGGACGCCGCGGCGCCGCGCCTGGAACTCACGCTTCGCCTCTGTCTTCACCCAGCCCCCTAGGTCTCTCGAACAGTGGAAGGAATAGCCCGCTGGGAGCACTTCGCCCATGGGGCCGACATCGGCGTGCGCGGGATCGGCACGACCCGCGAGGAGGCCTTCGAGCAAGCCGCTCTTGCGCTGATCGCAGTCATCACCGACCCCCAGACTGTCCGCCCGGACCAGCCGATCACCATCACGTGCGAAGCGCCCGACGACGATCTGTTGCTGGCCGAATGGCTGAATGCGTTGGTCTACGAGATCGGAACCCGCCGCATGCTGTGGAATCGGTTCCAGGTCCGCATCGAAGGCCGCCGCCTGGTCGCCACTGCCTGGGGGGAACGCACAGACGTCACCCGACATCAACCGGCTGTGGAAGTCAAAGGTGCCACCTACACGAACCTGTCCGTGCGTCAGGAGCCGAACGGCCTCTGGGTGGCCCAATGCGTGGTGGATGTCTAGGGTTCGCGAACGCCTGGCCGGCAACAGGCAGGGTCAAGGCAAAAGAGATGCGAGCCGGAGAAACCGCGTGTAATCCAGCCGGAGCGCCGGCGGATCGGCCCCGAGCACCTGTGCGACCAAACCGCGCTCCTGGGCCACCACATACTCGGGAGAATCAAAGACGAGCGTGAAACGCTGCGGGGCCACCGCCATCTCTGGATGCGTCTGGTCATATGCCGGAAGCCCAGGGATGACGTCCACCCGATTCTGATAGTTGACCAACACGATCGTCAGCAGCCTGTCCTTTACGAACAGCGAGCCCGTCGTGACGTCGCGGCGATCAGGCCCCCGCCGTTTCGCCACATAGAAGACGATCCGCTCGCGCATGCCCGCCTTCCCCATGGCCGCGGCCATCGCCGGCACCACCTCCGCCAACGTGGGCTCGTCGAAGAGCGGTAGGGGCGGGAGCGGTCCCGTGAGGAGTCGCTGCAACCAGTGCGTCGTGAACTGAACCCGGACGCTTTTGAGAATATTCGTGAGGTCCTGCTCGGAGAGCCGCACCGGATGGTCGTAGCCTACTTGGGCGGCAGAAACGGCCTGCACCACGACCTCGTCCTCCACCGGAGGGACGCTGGCGCGATATTCGAGCGAACAGGCCGCCAACAGCAACGCCAGCGCGGCCAGGATGAGAGAGCGCATGACGCCCAGCCGGTCAATCGAATGAGTCATGGCGCCTGCTTGCTCTGTGTCCCCGCGTCCTGTTTCGACTTTTTCGCAGGCGCCTTCTTCGTCATCGTCTCCACCACTGCCGCCGCCGCTGCCGCTGCTGCTGCCTCTGCCGCCTCTCTCGAGGCAGCCAGTTGGCTTTCCAGGCTGGCGATCTGCTCGGATTTCGACATCACGAGGTCGTCCATCAACCTCAGCCGCTCTTCGAGGGCGCTGACCTGCGCCTCCAGCTTCTTGGCCTTCTCCAGCTCTTGCATCAGACGTTTCGTTTCCTCGTCCTTGGCCTTCACCTGCAGCTTGAGCTGATCAATCTGGCGCCGGAACTCCATCACCTGGCTCTCATTCTCCTGTAGCATGTCGGCCGACCCGGCGAAGCAGGCCGACAGCCCGACGAGCATCATCCCGCACAGACCCAACAGGGAGGTTTTGGCGTTCATGGGCTCTCCTTTACTGTGACCGTCATCTCGATGCGTTCCAAGGGATTGTCGTTGCCGTCCTTCTTGGCCTTCAGGATGGCGTCCACGGTCTCCAGGCCACGCACGACTTCGCCGAACACCGTGTACTGCCAGTCCAGGCTGCCGCAGTCGTCGGCGCAGATGAAAAACTGGGAGCCTGCGCTGTTGGGATCGTTGCCGCGGGCCATGGACAGCGTGCCACGGCGATGGGGGCGGCTGTTGAACTCAGCGGGGATCGTGTAGCCAGGGCCGCCGAGCCCATGCGTGGCCCGGTTCATGGTCTTGCTGTTCGGATCGCCTCCCTGGATGATCTTGAGACCGGGAGGATTGACCCGGTGGAACGTCGTGCCATTATAAAACCCGACCGCCGCCAGCTTGAGGAAGTTCTCGCAATGGCGCGGCGCCACGTCCAAGTAGTACTTCAACTCGATCTCCCCGTACTTGGTGGAAATGACCGCACGCGTATCTTTCTTCACCACGCTCACGGGAATCCGACCCGTGCGCTAATGCCGCGGGGCGGGGTTGCGTGAGGTGGCGATACCCTGGTTTGTCGAGAACCAGTGGGCCCCGTGATCCTCCGTCTTGAAGACACCCCCGCTCGTGCCGGCGTACACCGTCCCATCCTTGCCAACCGCGAAAGACTGGATCGCCCGTTCGTTCAAGCCGTTGTTGATCTGAACCCAGGTCTTGCCCTGATCGCTGCTCCGGTACATGCCGACGCCGGTCCCCACGAACCAGGACGACTCGCCGATCGCCATCCCCCTGACGGAGGCGTTCGCCAGTTGTCCGCCGATGATGCGCCAGTTCTCCCCGCGGTCCGTGCTCACGTAGACGCCGTTGTCGGCCGTCCCGGCGTAGAGGGTCCCCGTCTTGTCCACGACCAGCGAGCGCACGAAATTCGCTGGAAGCTGATCGCGCGGATGCGAGAGCCGTGACGGGGTGATGCGGGTCCACTGCGCGGAGCCGGCCAGCTTGCGGTACAGCCCCATCCCCGTGGTCCCGGCGTACATGGCGCCCTGCAGGTCCACCACCAGCGCGCGCACCAGGAGATTACTGAGTCCCTGGTTGTCGGCCACCCACTGTTCCCCACCGTTCTTGGACCGGTAGACGCCGGACCCCGTGCCGGCGTACAGCACGCCCTGGTGGGCGAGCAGCACCTGGGTCTCCAGGCGATCCAGGCCGGTATTCACCGGCGCCCAGGACTTGCCCCCGTTCCTGCTCCGGAAGATCCCACCGCGCAGCGTGCCCGCGAAAACGGCCCTGTCAGGCGCGACCACGACCACGTAGACATAGGGGTCCGTCATCCCCTCATTGACGGCCATCCACGTCTTGCCCCCATCTTCACTCTTGAAGACGCCCTTGCCGAAACTTCCCGCGTAGACCGTCTGCCCCTCGCCCAACGCCAGCGACTGGATGCTGACAAAGCCCTCCGGGCCGAGCTCGTCCAGCATGCCGCCTGGGCTGAGTTGAGCGAGCGCGTCCCCACAGGACAATCCTGCCACGAGGATGACTAAGCAAAGAATCGTCCCTGGGCGCGCCTGCTGTTTCATCAGATCACCCTCCGACCAGCGGTTCCTTCCGGAACCTTGACCGGCTCGTCCATTTCTTGCGCGGGGCGGGCCGGGGGACGGCCCCAGAGGCGTGCGCTCAAAATACCGATTTCATAAAGGATGATCAACGGCCCCGCCATGAGCAGCAGGTTGAATAGGTCCGAGGTCGGGGTGAGAATCGCCGAAAGGATGAGATTCGCCATGATCGCATGCTTGCGGTACCGCGCCAAGAGATCCGGGGTGACGACCCCCAGTCGGGACAGCAACGTGAGGACCAGCGGGAGCTCGAAGGCGAAGCCGAACGTGAGGAGAAACTTCACGTTGAAGTCCACGTAAAAGCCCACGCCGAGCTGGGGCACCAGCGCCCGGTCGATGCCGAACTGCAGCATGAACTGGAGCGCCAGCGGGACGATCACGAAATTGGCAAAGGCCACGCCCATGGCGAAGAAGACCGAGGTGATGGCGAGGAACGGCACGATCCAGCGGCGCTCGCCCGGCAACAGGGCGGGCTCGATGAACTTCCACAGGTGGTACAGGAACACCGGCATGGACAGGGTGATGCCCCCCAGCAGCGCCACCTTGATCGCCGCGAAGATGGCTTCCGTCGGTGCGTAGAAGATGAGGTCGTCGTGATAGGGTTTTTTGAGCCAGGTGATCATCTCGTCGGCATGGGGAAAGGTGATGACGCAGGCCACGATGAACGTGAACCCGCACCAGTAGAGCCGCCGTTTGAGGTCGGCGATGTGCCGCTGGAGCGGCGTGCGGACCGGCTCTCCCCTGAGAGCCTCTGCCGAGGCGTTGCCCATCCTGCCGCTCAGGATGACGGGCCGGCCGCCAGAGACTGCTGCTGTTTAAACTGACGGACGATGGCGGCCATCTTGTCCTTGGTCGCAAGCTTGTCGAACTGGATGCGCTTCTTCCGCTGTTCCTCCTCCGCAGTCAGGAAATGCAGTCGGGTGAGCTCGGCGAGCTGGTGTTCGAGCCGTTGATGGGTATCCTCCAGCGTTCTGAACTCGGGGTGCTCCTTGCGAACCAAGTCCAAGATGACCGGGTCTTCGCTCAGCATCGTGTGCCCTCCTTTCTCTAAGAGTTCTCGCATCATGATCACTGCATCTTCGCGTGGGTGAACGTAATAGCCTTTGCGGAGGCTCTTCTGGGCAAACCCGAGCTTCCGGTAGAGCGCGAGGGCGGCCGTGTTCGACGCCCGCACCTCGAGCAGCGCCGTCCGTACGCCTTGCGCCGCCGCAGCCGTCAACGCGTGACGGACCAGCGCCAAGCCAATGCCGTGGCGCCGGGCCTCAGGACGGACGGCCAGGTTCATGAGGTGCAGCTCCTCAAAGACCACCCAGAACATGATATACCCCAGGAGCGCCCCCGCCGCCACGCCCTCTCCGAATCCGGCGCCGCCTGCCCGCAGCACCAGATTCGTCGCGAACGCATTGCCCTGCAACTCGCCAAGAAACATCTTGCGGGTCCAGGGCTCGCTGAAAGACCGCTGCTCCAGGTCCAGAACCTCATCGAGGTCGCTCTCCTGCATCGGAATAAGTCTGAATGTTCCGTCCTGCATCACGACGTCAGACGGGCCACCGGCGATTTGATGAGCCCCTTGTCCCAGTTGACTTCGGCTTCGGTCCGGCGCAGGTAGACCGGGACCAGCGCCGCATCCGCTCTCGTGCCCTGGGCCAGCTGAGTGCGCCCCAGCCGGGCGACGATCGCCGCGGACGGGACTGCGCCAAGCCCGTTCTCGGTCATACGGACCCGCTTTCCAAGCGCCGCCTTGAGCTGCGTGCGATAGCGCGCCGCGCCGTTGCCGACCAGATGCGCCGGCAACTCAACGTTCGCCAGCGCCTCGGCCACGGCTTCGGGAGCCAAGACAGCATCCGCGTGCAACCGCTCAAGACGCCCGGCACGGCGCTTGAACACGGCCAGATACACCTCGCCCCGGTACGCGTCGAGCAACGTGCAGATCGTGATCGTTTCGGCCGGTTCATAGCCTGCAGCCAGCGCTTCCAGCGTGGAGACGCCGACCACCGCCGCGCCGGTCCCGAGCGCCAGGCCTTTCGCTGTTGCCAGGCCGACGCGCAACCCGGTGAACGATCCAGGCCCGATGGACACCGCCACCGCGTCGAGATCTTTGGCCGCCACGCCGGCCTTTCGGAGCACGTGGTCCACCGTGGGCAGGAGCAGACCACCGCGCGAGCCTTTGGCGTCATACGAGGCCTCGGCCAGGAGGCGATCCTCGTCGAGCAGAGCCACGCTTTGGGCCGGGGTTGCGGTCTCGATCGCCAGGACACGCATCACCTGTTCCCTCCCACGTCGACCGATCCCCAATCCTGCGACGTCAGTTCCGGGTTCGGAATCACGTCATGAAAGGTCAGCACCAGCTTCGCACGGCCCAAACCGTCCTCCGCTTGCACGCGCGTGGGCCACGTCAGAGGGCCTGCCGATGTGGAGCCGACCCCGCGATAATTCTGGTAGACCATGGTCGCCTGCACGGTCCCCGACGCGTCGAAGAGGTCCTGGCGGGCGACCTCCAACGTGCGGCGTGTGAACCACAGGCGTCGCGCGACGGATCCCCCTTCGGATACGGACAGCACATCCAGCACGTATTGGTCATTCTCCTCTCGTAGGACGACCCGGTCCGTCGGGAGGATCGTCCCGCCCAGGCTCCCCAGGGTCGCCTGGAGGCCGAGCGAGATCGGCATGCCGAGGGAACCCTTGCGATCCAGCTCGGCGACCGACCCGTTCTGGGATTTTCCCTGCATGGGAAGCAGCAGGCGATACTGACCGTCGGTGAGCACCAGGTCAAACAAGGGAAAGCCCATCCGGGCAAAGGTCTGCAACCGAATGGTTCCGGGACGCCGGTAGACCAGCGCCGCTTCCATCTTCTGAGGAGCTTTCACCGCCGCGCCGGACACCTCGACCGCGAACTGGGCTTTCAGGGTCTCGACGGCGCCCTCCCGTTCCCGGAGCAGGGCCACGAATTCCTCCGCCTTCACCGTCGGCAGCACTGAGGGGATCACCGGTGCCCGCGCGCATCCGGCCAACAGGACAAGGCCGAGTCCTGCACCGAAGAGAGTGCGCGTAAGATTAGGTGAGCACCGCATCCAGAGCCTGTCCCACTTCCGCCACGCCGATGAGCTCCAGAGACTCGATCGGCGGCATCTTCTCAAGATTGCGCTCCGGCAACAGACAGCGCCGGAAGCCCAGCTTGGCCGCTTCGCGCAAGCGGATCTCGCCGTGGCCGACCGCCCGCACCTCACCGCCCAGGCCCACCTCGCCGAACACCACCGTCGTGGGGGCAATGGGCCGGTTCCGCAAGCTGGAGGTCACGGCCGCCACGATGCCCAAATCCAGCGCCGGCTCCTCGATCCGCAACCCTCCGACCACGTTCACATAGATATCTTGCCCGCTGAGGTTGAGGCCCATCCGTTTCTCCATCACCGCGACCAGGAGCGCGATCCGGTTGCCGTCCACGCCGTTCGCCATCCGCCGGGGCATGGGGAAGCTCGTCG
>VBOF01000251.1 GCA_005877855.1 Nitrospirota bacterium
GCACGTCCTCCCCGTCTACGGAACCGTCCCGCATCAGCACGATCCGATCGGCCTCTTGCGCCGCGCTCCGGCTGTGTGTGGCCAGGATCACGGTCTGAGCACCCTGCCGGGCCAACGTTTTAATCAGTTGGATGATCTCCCGCCCCACTTTCGAGTCCAGGTTGCCCGTCGGTTCGTCCGCCAGCAGGAGCGCCGGCCGATGCACCAGCGCCCGCGCCACCGCGACACGCTGCTGTTCCCCGCCGGAGAGCTCCGACGGGCGATGCTCTCCCCGGTGCCCGAGGCCCACCGCCGTCAGGGACTCCTCCACTCGTTTCTCA
>VBOF01000253.1 GCA_005877855.1 Nitrospirota bacterium
CGTGAGCACGGATGCCAGTTGCTCGAGGAGGGTGACACGCATTCGATCTCTTTCAATCCTGACAAGAAACTCACCGCGACGGTTCCTCGCCAAACAGAAATTTCTGATCGCCTGGCTGCGAAGATCTGTAAGGACTTAGGCATTCCTGAAGTCTAAATGCTATCCAATCCTCCGCGATTGGCTGCAGGACCACCATCCATTTGCAGAATTAGCATTCAAGTAAGTCCTGCTCTGGTCCACTCACTAAGTTAGTTGACACAGCTCGGGATAAAAAGTAGCCTGTCCCTGTTTCACCGAGGAGGGGGCCATGAATCCCGCACGCAGAATTACCGTAGGCGGAGTGAAAGGAATGATCCTGCTCCTTGCGTTGGCCCTGGTGAGTTGCGCACCGGCGCCAACGACGCGTACATCGACCGAGATCCCTCAGGCGACCAAGCCGAAGGTCCTGGCGGCCTACGGGAAGCTGCCATTGAGCTTCGAGGCGGACCAGGGGCAGACCGACCCGAAGGTGAAGTTCCTCTCCAGAGGCAGCGGCTATACCCTGTTCCTAACCTCCGCCGAGGCGGTGCTCATGCTCACGAAGGCAGACGCGCACGCCAAGGGTCGAATTTCCCACGAGGCGACGCTTGTCGAGCCAGAAAAGCGCGCGGGAACAGTGCTGCGCATGAAGCTCCTCGGAGCCAACCCCACGCCAGCGGTGGCCGGGGTCGGTGAGTTGCCGGGCAAGAGCAACTACTTCGTCGGCAATGATCCCAAGAAGTGGCGTGCCAACGTTCCAACCTACGCGAAGGTGGAGTACCGGGACGTCTACCCCGGGGTGAACCTGGTCTACTACGGCAACCAGCGGCAGCTCGAACACGACTTCGTGGTCTCCCCCGGCGCCAATCCCAAGATCATCACCCTGGCGTTCGAGGGCGTGGACAGCGTGGCTATTGATGCCTCGGGCGATCTGGTCCTCCGGGCAGAGGGGAGCGAGGTCCGCCTGCGTAAACCCTTTGTGTATCAGGAGCGTGAAGGCCAGAGAACCGTGATCCCTACCCGGTACGTCCTCAAGGCCGAGCGGCAAGTGGCCTTCGAAGTGGCCGCCTACGACATCACCCAGCCACTCATCATTGATCCGGTGCTCGCCTACTCCACCCTTCTCGGCGGGAGCAACGATGACAGGGGCTTCGGCATCGCTGTGGATGCCGCTGGCAATGCCTACGTGACGGGCGGCACCGGTTCCAGCGACTTCCCGACGACGGCGGGGGCCTTCCAGACGACCCTCGGCGGCGGCCTCGTCGCCTTCGTGACCAAGCTTGATCCTACCGGCACCGCCCTCGTCTACTCCACCTACCTCGGCGGCAGCAGCGGTGACTTCGCCAACGGCATTGCCGTAGATGCCACCGGCAGCGCCTACGTGACGGGCACCACCCTCTCGGCCGACTTTCCCACGACCCCGGGTGCTGCCCAGACCACCTTTGGTGGCGGCCTCGTGGATGCCTTCGTGACGAAGCTCAATCCCACCGGCTCTGCCCTCGTCTACTCTACCTACCTCGGCGGCGGCGGCTCGGACCAGGGCTTCGGGATCGCCGTGGACACCTCGGGCAACGCCTACGTGACGGGCAGCGCCGGCGGGCTCAACTTCCCCACCACCCCGGGCGCCTTCCAGACCACGCCTGGTGGCGTTGGAGACGCCTTCGTGACGAAGTTCAACGCCACCGGCTCGGCCCTGGTCTACTCCACCTACCTCGGTGGGAGTGATTTTGACGAAGGCAAAGGCATCGCCGTGGATGCCGCCGGCAGCGCCTACGTGACGGGTCGGACCTTCTCGACGAACTTCCCCACCACCCCGGGCGCCTTCCAGACCGCCCTTAACTTCACGGACGCTTTCGTGACGAAGCTCAACCCCGCGGGCTCGGCGCTTGTCTACTCCACCTACCTCGGCGGCAGCCGCTCCGATGAGGGGCACGCCATCGCCGTGGATGCCTCCGGCAGCGCCTACGTAACTGGCCTCACCCAGTCGTTCAACTTCCCCACGACTCCGGGCGCTTTCCGGACCACCTCTGGCGGCGGTGGAGGTGACGCCTTCGTGACGAAACTCAACGCCGACGGCTCGGCGCTGGTCTACTCCACCTACCTCGGCGGCAACAGCATCGACTTCGGCAACGGCATCGCTGTGGATACCGCCGGCAACGCCTACGTGACGGGCGACACCTTATCGAGGAACTTCCCCACGACGCCCGACGCCACCCAGCCCGACTTTGGCGGGGATCGCGACGCCTTCGTGACGAAGTTCGATCCCAGCGGCTCTGCCCTCGTCTACTCTACCTACCTCGGCGGCAGCGGCTCGGACGAGGGCTTCGGGATCGCGGTGGACACCGCCGGCAGCGCCTACGTGACGGGTAGGACCTTCTCGACGAACTTCCCCACGACCCCGGGCGCCTTTCAGACCATCTTCGGCGGCGCCACCGGCGACGCCTTCGTGGCGAAGCTCAGTTCCGCCACCACCAATACCCCGGTGGGGTCCAACGTAGTTGTTCAACCGGTCGACGCCACTAGTGGAGCAACGCCGGTGACCGTGACCTTCGGGGAGGTCACCGGGGCTGGCAACACGACGCTCACGACGAGCAACGCCGGCCCGCCGCCGCCGGCAGGCTTCAGGCCTGGGAGCCCTCCGACCTACTTCGACATCACCACGACGGCGGCTTTCTCGCCCTCCGTCAGTCTGTGCATCAACTACACCGGTATCACCTTCAGCGCCTTCAGCAGCACGGCGGGCCTGATGCGGCTCATGCACTTTGTGGGCACGGATTTCGTGGACGTGACGACCGCGCTCGACATAACCGCTGCCGTGATCTGTGGGCTCGTCAACTCGTTCTCGCCTTTCGCGATCTTCGAGCCCGCGATTCTGCAGTTCGCCGCTTTCCAGGCCAAGGTTGAGATCGAAGATGAGAGACACAAGCGCGAGTTCAAAGTAAAGGGAACGTTCAGACTGGGTGCGGGGAGCGACGGGATTCATCCGCTCACCGAGGATGTGATTCTCCAGGTCGGGACCTTCGCGGCGACGATCCCCAAGGGCTCGTTCCGGCGCCACGGGCACGGCCCGTTCAAGTTCGGAGGGGTTGCGGGAGGCGCGAGGCTGGAAGTGAAGATCCAGGCCCGGGGCGGCAAACGCTTCGAGTTCAAGGCCGAGGGCAAGGGCGCTCAGGTCGGGACAGCGAAGCCCGTGACGGTGCGGCTTGCCATCGGTGACGACGCCGGCAGCACGCTTGCGAAGGTCAATGCTGACGACGACGACGACTAAGATTGACCCCTAGCAAGTTCGCGCACGAGGGCGTTGCCTGGTGGCCCCGCCCTTCATTTTGCGTGGGGTTACAGGGGACAGGCTACTTTTTCCGATACGAAACTTGCCTTATTTTCGCTTGCGAAGATTGGCGGAAGGAGGGTATATCCGGCAGCAAGATAAGGACGAAAGGAGGTGAAGGGAGCGAAACCTGCCGGCGGTGGAGATCTTGGTGGAGACACGATCGACTCACAATCAACAGGGAGGATCTCCATGAGAACGAAACCTGTGTTCATTGCGCTTGCGATGCTGGTGCTCTGGCCGTTGGCCGCCTTTGCAGACGACTCAGACGAATTCACGATTAAGGTGGACCCGTTTCATTTTGGGTTGGGCTGCCTGGCAACGTGGGAGCGTGACGCCGGGAAGCCCGGCCAGAAGGACGACTCTCAGCAGTTCGGCCTCTATCTCCAGAAGAACACCGCCACCGCAAACTTTGCCGCGGCGGGTGTGCGAAACATGTTGAGGACGCCCATCCCTGCAACAAGCCTGCAGACCCTGGCGTTCGTCATCTCCGGTTTTCCCGGCGAACCCACCTTCGGAGTGGCGAATGGTTACTGTGGCGCAGGGTCCCCCAGGTTTAATGTGACTTCGACGGGCACGTCGTCCACGTGCTTCCTTGGCTGCTTCCACGCCAGGAAGACTCAGGATCCGGTGACGGGTTGGTGGGAAATCAAGTTTATTGCACCGTTTACTCAGTTCCCGGGCTGCGAGAACGGTGTTAGTGGCGACGTGACATCCATCAGCATCGTGTTCGATGAAGGCAACGACTTGGCGCTGAGCGGCTCACCCGGCCCTGTCGGCAATAGTCCCGGCAATGTGGTCATCGACAACATCAGGGTCAACAACAAAGTCGTCGGCAAACCGACCGACGACGACTAGCCTTTTCTCCGTGGCCTCCTCGGCACCCTGCCGGAGATAGAAAGAGCCCGCCAGATCGTGAAACCTGGCGGGCTCTTCTTTTACCCGGCAGCGCTGCTACTTTCTTGCGTCTTGCTTACAGGCCGCGCAGGAAATTCAGGATGTCCTGCTTCTGTGCTTCTCCGAGGGCATTGAAGATGGCAATGACCCTATTGGCTTCGGATGGACCAAACTCGAGGTTCCCGTGACTCGCATGAGCCTGGATGGCCTCCCGCAGGTCCATTGTTCGTCCGTCGTGCAGGAAGAAAATCCGCTGGCCCAGCCCCCACAGGGGCGCGGTGCGAAACTCATCACCTTTCGCGTTTCCCTGGAGGATGTTATCAGCGAGCTTGGGGCCCATGTTATGCAGCAACAAATCAGAGAACAGGTTGGCCTGCTTCCCTCTGAGTGCCGGGCTCGACACGTTCCCCGTATGGAGGTACGGCGTGTGGCACAACGCACAGCCGATCTCCTTAAACAACCTCCTGCCATTGATGGTCGACGGCGTGTCAGAGGCGGGGGCTGGGGGAGCCAGGAAACTCATGAAGACCGCAAACTTCACCGCGTCGCTGGGCACCTCCGTCGGTTGGGTCGCATCGAAATTGGTGTGATTTTCAGGGGTTGCGTTGAACAGGCACCCTGCGGTTTCATCCCGCTCCTGCGGGAACAACTCGTTGGTCACGCCCTGCTCCACGTTATAGGCTTCGCCTGAAAAGATCCCGAGGGATTTGTTCTGCGCCTTCCACCCGAACCGTGTGATCGTGCCGTCATTCGCGTTTGTATTCGGGCGACCGGAAATTCCCAGCAGCCCCTTTGCGAAAGTTTGGGAATTTTTGTTCGCCAGGATCGTGTCATCGTCGATGGATTGGATCAGGCCGGCTCCAAAGGTAGGAGTGGGAATCCGGAAGATCAGGTTGTCGTTCAAGTCCGCGGTCTTAAAGTCAGGCTGGGCGATGTTGCATCCCGACGCATCCGTTCGCCCGGTGATGGTGAACAGGTCATGGACGCCACCGTCGCGCGTGCCGTTTGGGTTAAACTTGAATCGCGCTTCGCGGACCGGCCCGTCGCTCGTGATGAAGAAGCGGGGGACAACATTTTTGGCGTTAGCCTTCGTAGCCACCGCGACTTGAGGATTCACGGATGGACTCGTTCCACCCACAGCCGGTTGCGCATGGCAGCCTGCGCAACTGTCCAGGTTGAACCTCGGCCCTAGACCTGGTTCCGTCTCTTCGCCTTCGATCGTGCCGCCTTGGACAGACTGCACCTCCTTAAAAGCGTCCAGGCCGGCGTCGAAAAACAGCCCCTCAAAGCTGCTAAGACCATCAATCGGTCTTCCCGCACCCGGAGGGTCGCCGCGAACTCCCGGATCTGTGGCCATGAAGCCGGCATACAAGCTGACGGCCGCGCCGAACAGCAGGAGCGCAAGAACAGAACTGGTGATGCTCATTTGAATGGACATCGGTGTCCTCCTTGGTGGGATATGGCAGATACCAAAAGTTTTGTGCGCCACTATTACCCGCCCCTCAGCTTCTTGCCAAGACCTTCAAAAGTAGGGGATGCCCTTACGAAAGTAGTATGGACTGTGCTGCCCCAATTACTTTTAATCTGTGTCCTCCTTGGTGGGATATGGCCGCTACCCAGAGTTTCATGCGCCACAAGCCTAACGAGCTAATGTAAGAACCACGTAAGAGCGTTGTTAAAAGGAGGTAAATAGTGGTGGGAACGTAAGCCCATGCGACTGGCGATCCGGGTGTGTCATCTATGTGACGTGCGAACCGTGTCCGATGTGTTTCACGGCGTGTCTATGGGCCAAGCTCGGGCGGATTGTCTACGCCTGTCGCATCGAAGACGCGGAAAAGGCTGGGATCTGGCAAATTCCCATTTCATCGAGTCGGATGAAACAATTAGGGGAGAGCGGCGTGCAGCTCGTCGGCGATGTGCTTCGCGAGGAGAGTCTGAAGCTCTTTGAGGCCTGGTCGCGCGGCAAGACTCGGCCAGGAACCTAGTGCGCGTGACTCTATGGGCTCAGGATCTCAACCGCGCTGGGCCTTACTTCACCCTTTCCCAGTGGTCCACGAAGGCACCCTTCCTGGTAGCTGTGAACCTGTCACCTTCAAAAACGACGGATGGCTCACCGTGAAGCGGAAGCTGGAACTCGATACGCCTCTCTGTGATCGACACCGGGGAGGTGCCCGTCGAACCTGAGAGATCGTAGCTCACCCCCTTGCCGCGGATCCCGTCGTTCACCAGGTAGTAGATATTCTCTTCGCTGTACTCCTTGTCGGTGAGCGTGTACGTGCCGATGGAAGAGATGGAGAACGACTTGCCGCGAGCACCTTTTACGTAGATGTTGAAGTTCCGGTATTCCTTCGTGTACGTCAGCAGACCCAGCACATCAGGGGGAACCTGTTTCGTGCCGTTGGGCAGCACGCGCGACACCAGCTTGTAGGTTCCCTCAATACTGGGCTCCTGCGCCCCAACACCGGGTTTCTGCGGCGCCTCACACGCCGCTTGGCCCACGCACGCGATTAGCACAGCAAGACCCATGAGGAGAGAAGTCAGCGTATTCGCAGGATTCGACTTGGACCGCATATTTGCCCTCCCTTGGCGTTGCTTGCGGAACCGATGGAACTGACCCGCTGGCGCAGGGTTGATTAGGCAGAAGAAAGCAGATCCGCCGCCTCGATCACCGGCCCTCCGCCGAGTTGCGCCGCGATCACTCCGATCAGGAAGAACAGCCCCACCGCGCACATGATCACCAGGACCGTATAACCCATCACCTTGTGCTGCGGCACTCTCATCAGCGTGGGCAGGCCGAGGTAGAGGAGGTACAGGCTGTAGAACAGGCCGAGCAGCCGGAGAATGCTCAGGGCCGGAATGAGCCCCACGATGCCCATGACCCAGACCGGCGTGCTCGAGTAGGCGGCGACTTTGAGCGCCTGGTACCGGTTTTCCTCGACCCTGAAATAGGGCGCGAGCTTGTCGATGATCAGGGCGAGCACGAACACGCCGACGAGCGCCATCACGTATTGCGCAATCCCCTGCCGGACCGCGGCGCCAATCGGCACCCGGTAGGTCCCCACGGACGGCACGCTGATTCCGAAGATCTCCATGCCAATGAGCGAGGCAACGGGCCCGATTGCCGCAAGCGGGACGACGTAGCCGGTGACGAGTCCGCCGATGCTCGTTTCCTCCTCGTCGATGGCCTGCCACTCCTGCTGCGGGCTGAGGAGAATGCTCTTGGTGCGATCAACCAGATTCATCTTGACCTCCGTTTGGCTCACGGCTCTGCGAATTCCCCTATCAGCTATCTCATCAGGAGGCTACTCTGGGCGTTGCAGGAGTGTCAATACCACGAAAATAGGTGTGTCCCCTGCACGCAGCCAGGCCGGGGTGCGTTGACACTCTTCCTCTCGAATAGTAGGCTGCCCCTGTTTCTATGTCGAGGCGTCTTGCAGCAGTAGTCATCGAGTAGGCGATTTATTTTCAAGGAGGGGAGACCATGAGCAAAGTGTGGAAAGTGTCAGTTCCAGTCTTTTTTGGAGTCCTGATGCTAGCCCCCACGGTTAGGGCCGACACCCTCGTGGAATTCGAGGGAGGGATTGGGGTCCTCACGGCCGACGGAGTCACCTGCGGGCAGGATCCAACGAATTGTTTTGTACGCCGTAACGATGTCCGCGGTGTTCAGCCCGGCGGCCAGCCCTGGGTGATCAGGCAGTTTAAGGCCAAGGTCAAGACGAACGGGAGGATCACAGCCGAGGGCAAAGGTTTGGTCCTGGCCGGGAGTAACGCAATTGGGACTGCAGGCGGGGTGAACGCGGTTGCCGTGACGCTTTTCTGCGCGGAAGAGACAACTCCTGATGGACATAGCTCAGGATCCCACCCGCTTGCGGCCGATGGAGATTTCAAGTTTACGGACACACTCTCTCCTCCCGTACCGGCCACCTGTCCAACCCCGACGCTCCTCATTCGGGCTAGGAACAACACTGGAAACTGGATTGCTGCCGGCATTCCTGAAGTGAGGTCTGAGGAGGAGTCTGATTAATTTCCCGGTCGATGGCCCGGACCGTGTGTCCTTGTACTCCACAGCACCGGGGACCTTGCGAGGTGGGGGGCGCGTCGAGGCCTAGCGGGCGCCTTCCGAGGAAGTGACGAATTCTTTCCGGAACGTGACGACCTTGTCCAGGTACTGGCGCGTTTCTTGATAGGGGAGGCTGTGCCGCAGCTTCTCATAGACGGCCGGGGGCTGCAGGCTGTTGATTTGGTTCACGGCGGCGACCGGATCGTGGGCGAACGCGCGAAAGACGTTTCGCGGGCCGGTGTTGTACGCGGAGATTACACAGTACTCCCGCGACACGGCGCTCCCCACACGGTCAAGCTGGTCGTAGGTCAGGACATTCAGGTAGGCCGTCCCCAGCTCGATGTTATTCTGCGCATCGAACAGATAGTCCCGCGACGGAACCTCATCCTGTCCCTTCGCCTTGCGGTAGGCCTCGCGGCCGCCGCTCGCGGGCACGAGCTGCATGAGTCCATAGGCCGGAGCTGAACTGACGGCAAAGGGGTTGAAGTTGCTCTCGGTCCGGATGATCGCGAAAACAAGACTCGGGCTGATCTTGTATTTGTCGGCGAACGCCTGACCGTTTCTCCAGCAACCAGTCCGCAAACGACTCCGCTTCAGCCGGCGTGCGCACCGGCTTGCCGGTCTGGTCCACCACGAGCCCCAGGAGGTAGGGCTCCTTATCGCTGGTGAGCGTGATCCCTTTGTCCGAGAACAGGTCCACCGCGCGGGGATCGTTAGGGGTGAGGAGGGTCGTCACGACGGCGTTCTTGAGACTCCCACGCGGGTCCGTGTCGTCCAGAGTCTCCACCAGGATCTCGCCCGCATCAAAGTCCACGATCGCGCGGCTCCGGTAGTTCTGAGTGTACTTGACGTAGCGCTTGCGGTCGGGGAGGTGGACCTCCTTCTTTCCCCAGGTCCGGCCGACCTCGCCCCGCAGGCCGGCCATCAGGGTCTCAAAATCCCGCTGGGCGGCGCGCAGGTCTTTGAGCAAGGCCCCGGGGTCCCGCGCGTAGCCTTCGACATGCTTCCGGAGCGCCTGCTCCGCATCCTTGCTGGTCGCGATGTCAATGACCGTCTTGCCGGTCCGACCGGTTACGGCACGCTCCGCCGTGTCGAGCACCCGCTTGGTGGTCTCACAGCCCGAAGAAAGAGACAGGGTCGTGGTCGCAAGGATCAAGAGGAGCGTTGCGCTCCTTGTTCGATTCGGGACAATCATGACGCTATTGTACACCGTCTGTCACAGAAAAACGGTTCGGTCACAGGCGTAGGGATACCATTTATAATGGAAATTTGCTAAGATCATTTCTTTTGGAGGGCCCCGTAATGGCGTGCGCGTGTGGCCGGTAGAACATCTTTTAACATTGGGCTCCGCGCATGTGTTGCAAGCAGCGTTCTCTGCGTTCAATTGGCCTACGGTGAGGAGTACAGAACCCCGCCCGCCGGTGAAGAAGCTCATATCGAATCGTTCGGACGCGTGGTGGATGTTCCGGCACGCGACCGCCGGCACGTTACGGCGATCAATGTTGGCATGCAGTGGATTCCGGACGGGCCACATCAGCTCGAAGTCATTCCCTTTGGCGTGCTCTTCGTCTGGCATAACTGGGACACCGAGCGCGTTCGAGGGTCGTTTTCGGGGGTGGTCAATGATATCCGGTACAATCGCGGGTCGCGGTCATGGGATGGCTGGGAGGCCGTGTTCACCTTCAACAATTTCATCTTTCCCAGCGGGCGCGCCGAATACGTCGAAGGCCGGCGGATCACGGGCGTCGAGCTTCAGTGGAATTATTTTTTCGCGGGCTTCGGAATCGGCTATCGAACGCTGCTGCCTCCCGGCCATCAAGACAATGCTCTCGAGGTCGCGCTGACCTATGAACCGGGCTACCGCTGGTTCGACCGGAGCACAAACACCTCGCCCGGGTTCGTCGTTCCGAGCGACACCTATGAGGGCCGGGTCCATTTCCGTCTGCGGGCCGATATGCTCGACCGAAACTTGATGGAGCTGGCCCACCGAGGCGTCTCGTTCGGCGGCGACCTGTTGTCCGGGCACCGGGCGCATTGGCGACAGTGGGGCGGCGTGGCCTTCGATGCTCCGGATGTCCAACGCGAAAAAGACTATCTGGCGGCGAGCGCGTACGCCGTGGCCGCTGGTGGCGTGCCGTTCGTGCCCGGTGAGCGGCACCGACTGGTCTGGAGCGCCTACGGCGGGATCGGAAAAAGCCTGGACCGCTTCTCCACCTTCCGGTTACCCGGTCGGCCGACCGGATACGAATGGGAAGCGCTCTCACTGCCCATGTTGCCTGGTGTCGCCTTCAACGAATTGTTTCCGCGGAGATACACCATTACCGATCTGACCTATCGCTACGAGGCCCTGTTTTTTCTGTTTCCCTATATCCGCGCCACCTATGGATTAGTGGAACGCCCGCTCTTTGCCGATAACGGAACAATCAAAATGCGGACCGATGCTCTGCCTGCCCTGGGAGGCGGGGTGGTCAGTGGAGCGCCGTGGAACTCGCAGATCGAACTCAACTACAGCTACAACTTCAGGATCGTGCGGGATTCCGACGGCGACCTGAAAAAGAGAGGGCACGGCCTCTTCATCTTTTGGTCGAAGGAATTCTGAAATAACA
>VBOF01000254.1 GCA_005877855.1 Nitrospirota bacterium
CGGGCCGCTGGATGAACAAAAATCCAGTACCCCAGCACCGGCCGGTCCCGACATAGTACAACCCATAATTCATCTCCGGAAAGGTCCTCGCGTTCTGATCGAAGTAGCCCCGCACGACCGCATAGAGGTTGTACGGAAGCGCGATTCCGGCTTCCGTGCTGTAGAAATGCGTCGTCTGAGTTTGCACGATCGCATCATTCAACGTCATGGGGTTGAACAGGTCTCCCCTCACCGCCACCGGCCCGGGCCTCGTGAATCGCTGTCCCACAGTCAGGAACAACTCCTTCGTCAGAGTGAGGCGAAGGTCCGTATTGACGACCGAGACCTTCCCCAGTGCGTGGTTGTAAAACATATCCACATCCAGCTCGACCGGAAACGGGCTCAGCGTCCGCCCGATCGCCTCGGCTCTCAGGTCCGACCACGGCTTCCCCGTCGGGGACGACGCCAGGTGTTGGCTCTGGGTCAACCGAAGATATCCCATCTCCAGGTAGCGCCGCGTGTCGCCGTCAACGACCATCGTAGACAGGCGATTGGTCAGCGAGTACGTCAGGAGGTTCTTCTTGGCGAAACTATCCACGTCGTTGAAGACCGGGATCCCGGACTGCCGCGGCTGGGGGAGGTACTCGTAGGTCACGGCAGGCTCGACCTTGTGCGTCACAGTGCCGCCCCCCTCCTGCAAAAACCGCCGGCTGAGCCGCGTATCGGCAGTGAGGCTGAGGTAGAGGGCCTCCTTCGTGACGGGATCGCTGGTCTGGGAGCCTCTGCTGTAAGAGGTCTCCCGGAACCCCGCCAGCGGCGTCACAGTCCCGTACCGTGCGATGGAAATCGGCCTCCATAGGCGGGGAAAGAGATCCACCCGTTGCGCTTCCAAGCCCTGCTGGCGAGAGAAGCTGTCGAAGGTCGTGTCCAAACCGCCATACAACGGGATCCCGCCAAGCCGCGCCGGGGACAGACTATAGCCGATCTCCGGGAAGGTCTGGAGCACCGTCTTGTCCGACAGCGAGACCAGGTTCTGGGAGTAGCGCGTCAGACCGTACAGCACCTGGTTGTCCCACCGCCTGGTCAGATAAGCCTGCGACTCCTGAAAGACGGCGACCCGTTGCAGGACGTTCTCGCTCAACTGACGGAAGGTGTCTTTCTGGTTCACGTAATTGATATCGATGCGTCCCTGGAAATCTTCCGAGAAATTGGTGCGGTGTTTGGTAACCAGATCCCAGCGTGAAGCGCTGAGTTGGGTGTCCCGAAAATACCGGGTCCAGACATAGATATCCGAGGCGCGCGAAGGTTTGTAACGGTACTCGAGGTCCGCCCCCGTGCCCAATTTGCCTCGATAATCCAGCGCCGCTGTCGCGTCCTGGCTCGGACTGATGTTCCAGAAGAACGCCTCCCGCACCTTGAAGCCTTGCACGCTGCTGGAACCTACGAAGGGCATGAGGAAACCGGTCGCCCGCTCCCGCTTGGCGGGAAAAAGGACGGCCGGCAGGTACATGACCGGCACGTCCAAGATGCAGAACCGGACGTTCCTCGCGTGCAGAAACCCTTCCACTTCCAGGTCGGCCTTGTCCGCCTTGAACTGCCAGGGCGTCCGTTCCCCTTCCAGCACGCTGCAGGTCGTGAACGAAGCGTCCTCCAGCCGGTACTGCTCTTCGGACAGGCGTTCCATGACCCGCGCGTCCACCGTGAAGTTGCTTTCCACGACGAAGAGCCGGCCGTGGAAGATCACGCCCTTCGTGGTGTTGATGTTGAACTCGAGGCGCTCGCCGTGGATGTCGCTCATGCCGTCGTTCAGATGGACCCGTCCCACCGCCGTCACGTGGCCGGTGGAAACATTCAGCGTCGCCTCGTCGGCCTCCAGGCGATTGGGCCCTTGCACGACGACCACGGAGCCCTTGCCCTCATATGTCTGCGTTGCCTTGCTGTAGGTGAGCGTGTCTGCCTGGATGTGGACTGGACGGGGCGGGGATGGATCCGCCGCCAGGACCGTGGCGGCTTCCAATGAGAACAGAAGGGCTGTCAGGGGGACGACCAGCCGGCGGCTCAGCAGCCCCATTATCCGCGGAGTCCGGACACAGTCGTCCCTTCGAGCATGGCCTTGGCCTCACCGGCTACCAGCAAGGACCCGGTGACGCAGATGGTATCGTCTGCTCCGGCGAGCATCCGCGCGTACGCCAGGGCTTCCCCCACCGTCGCCTTGACGGTGATCGGCACCCCCAGGTCCGCCGCATCCTGCGCCAGCGCTTCGGGCGCGGCGGCACGAGGGTGGGCCGCGCGTGTGAGAATCAACTGGCTCACGCCGGGGACGGTAGTCAGGATGGCCAGGATCCCGCGCCGATCCTTATCCTGCATCATCCCGACCACCAGGATGAGCCGCCCGGTGGCAGACTCGCCGCGACAGGCTGACAAGGTTCTCAGGTAGGCAGCCAGCGCCTCGGCGGCGTGAGGATTGTGCGCCCCATCGAGCCAAATGTCCGGCCTCCGACCCGCCAACTCCAACCGCCCGGGCCAGCGCACCGCGCGCAATCCGTCCCGTCGCGCGCGCTCCGACACGCGCACCCCGCGCTCGGCGGCCATCTCTAGGGCGGCCAGCGCGCACGCGGCGTTGTCCAACTGATGGCGCCCGGGAAGCGGACACGCCAGCCCCTCGTCGCGCCACCGCAGCCCGCGATAGGCAAAACACCCCGGCCCCTCGCCAGTCGTCTCAAAGTCCCGGCCGAGCACGGCGCAGGCGGCCTGTCGTTGTGCCGCCGCGGCGCGGATCACGGACAAGGGCCCTTCACCCACCCGGCCCACGACGACGGGCGTCCCGTGCTTAATGATCCCGGCCTTCTCGAACGCGATGGCTTCCAGCGTGTTCCCCAAGAACTCCTGGTGGTCAAGCCCGATCGTGGTGATGATCGAGACCAGCGGGGCGATCACGTTGGTGGCGTCGAAGCGTCCTCCCAGACCGACTTCCACCACCGCATGCTCAACCCGCATCTCGGCGAAGTAGGCGAACGCCACGACGGTCGTCGCCTCGAAGAACGTCGGCGGTTCCGCCAGATGGGACTCCGCAGCCGTCCGGACGCATTCAGTCAGCTCCCTGACCCACTCGGAAGGGATGGCGTGACCATTGATCTGAATGCGTTCCGAGAAATCCACGAGATGGGGAGAGGTGTAGAGGCCCACGCGATAGCCCTGGCTCGCCAGCAGGGCGGCCACCATGGCGGCCGTGGATCCCTTGCCGTTCGTCCCGCCCACATGAATCGCGGGGAACGCGCGCTGCGGGTCGCCCAGAGCGGACAACAGCGCCAGAGTCTGGTCGAGGCCCGGCTTGATCCCATGACGCTGGAGGCCATACAGGAAGGCGATGCTGCGCTCGATGCTCGCATCCATGGAACGGCCTCCGTGAGGAGCTAGAAAAACGCCACGAGGCTGGAGACAGTCTCCTTGAGGCGCTTGCGGGGCACGATCAGATCGATCATGCCGTGTTCCAGCAGGAACTCCGCACGCTGAAACTCCGGCGGGAGCTGCTGCTTGATGGTCTGCTGGATGACGCGCGGGCCGGCGAACCCGATGAGGGCCTTGGGCTCGGCCAGGATGACGTCCGCCAGCATCGCGAAACTAGCCGTCACGCCCCCGAAGGTCGGGTCGGCGAGGATGGAGATATACGGGATGCGCGCCTCGGCGAGGCGGCCGATGGCGGCCGCGGTCTTGGCCATCTGCATCAACGAGAGAATGCCCTCCTGCATCCGCGCCCCGCCCGACGTGGTCACCAGCACCAGCGGGATACGCTCGCGCAGGGCGCCCTCGGCGGCGGAGACCACTTTCTCGCCCACCACCGAGCCCATGCTGCCGCCCATGAACCCGAAGTGGAACACGCCCAGGACCACCGGGGCGCCGTTGATCCGCCCCTCACCAATCACGATGGCGTCCTTCTTACCGGTACTCTGCTGCGCCGTCTGGAGGCGCTCGCTGTAGCGCTGGGTGTCCTTGAAATGCAAGGGATCCATCGGCTCCAGCCCGGCGGACCACTCCCGGAAGCTGCCCAGGTCCAACAGCAGGTCGATCCGTTCCTCAACGGAGATGGGAAAATGGTACTCGCACTTCGGGCAAACCCTGGCGCTCCGCTCCACTTCCTTGCGATACACGATCGCCTGGTCCTCTTCGAGCACGTGCAGGTTGGGCAGGTTAAGCCTCTTCAGCTCCGCCTCAATGACGTGCCGGTACGACGGCTTGAGGTGGTAGATGTACACCGGCAGATCCGGCCGCCCCAGCTTGACGAACTCGCGGGCGAACGTCTCCGGAGTCAGATGACCGCTGACCTTGGCCAGGTTGTGGAAGTCGTTCGGGAAGGTGGTCTCGATGAACGCGGCCTTGAGTCTCGGCTCCTTGGCCGCCACCTCCCAGATGCGCCGCGTCTCCGCGGTGTCCCCGCTGTAAAGGAAGGCGGAATTCCCGTGGCGGACGATGAACCCGGCGGCCGGCACAATGTGGTTGACCCGGACGGCGGTCACTTCCAAATTGTCAAAGGTGAACGTCTTCTCTTCGTCAAGCGCGTGGTACGCCAGCGGCGCCGAGTCCTTCGTGGGCAGGCGCGTGAAGTCCGGAAACACGACGTCATTGAAGATGTGGCGGCGCAGCCCATCGAGCACCTCGGAGAGCGCACGGATCTTCACCGGTCCAGTCTGGAGCCGCCCGGTTTGGACCCGCCCGGCGAGGTTATCGGCCAGCAGCGGGAGGCCTTTGATGTGGTCGAAGTGAGCGTGCGAGAGGAGGACGTGGCGGATCTTGCCCTCCTCGGCCTCTTGGAGCCCGGCACTGACGGAGCCGGCGTCCACCATGCAGGTTTCGTTGACGAGAAATCCGCAAGTCCGGCATTCGTAGGTGCCGCCCTGGCCGTCTACGATGGTCAACTCTGAACCGTGGCACCCGAGGACCCTGATGATCACCGCCGTTCTCCTATTTGCGAACTTCCTTCATCTTCTGTCGAGTCGCCTTGGATCGCTTATCGTAGAACTGCTCCAGGGCGTTTTCGATGTGGGGATACTGCTTGATAACATCGAACAGATCTGACGACTTCAGCCGCAACACTTCGGTATCGGCGGTCGCGAAGACGGACGCGCTGCGGGGCCCCCCTACCAGGAGAGACATCTCGCCGAAAAACTCTCCTTCGCCGAGCTCGTCCAGGACTACTTCCTGATGAACTGCAGCGGCTCGAGCTTGTCTACGATGGCCCCGAACTCTTCCTCGCTAAAGGCGGCGAACAGGGGATTGATGTCCTTCTTCACTTCCAGTTGATCAGACCCCATCACCTCGACCTCAGGCTCCTGGACCGGCTCCGGCGCGAGCGCAGGAGGAGGCGCGACCTCGACCAGCGGCGGGGAAGGGGGCGCGGCTTTCCTAGCAGGCAGCGGTGGGGCCACCGGCGGCGGTGGTGGGGCCGGCGCCTCAGGAGCAACAGGTGGTGGTGGCACATCAAGAGCAAGGGGCGGTGGTGGCGCCTCAGGAGCAAGGGGAGGCGGTGGGGCTGGCGCCTCAGGAGCAAGGAGCGACGGCGGGGCCGGCGCCTCAGGAGCAAGGAGCGGCGGCGGGGCTGGCTCCTCAGGAGCGAGGAACGGCGGTAGCGCAAGCGCGGAGGCGACCGCAGGACTGGAATTGATGGCCCGCATCAACTGCTGGGCCTGCTTCTCCTCCGGAGCCAATCGCAGGATCATCTTGTACGTCGCGATGCCCTTCACCGAGAAGCCGGAATCCACGAACAGCTTGGCCGCCCGGTAGTAGGCCTTGACCGCAGCGGGCTTGTTGCCGGCCTTGACGCTATAGTCACCCATGCGGAGATAGTAATTCGCGTTCGCTGGCTCGAGCTCAACCAGGCCCTGCAGGCACGTGACGGCCTTGGCCCATTGACTCTGCTCGACAAACTTGGCGAGATCGGTACTGAGCTGTTCTTTCTTGCTAGCCACTGGCGTTTAGCGCTGCCTCGCAGTGATCATCCGGACCGCCTCAGATGCCTCACTTCAGAGAGAACTGAAAATGAACGCCAGCAATGATGATGACGTCGCCATCATGCAGTGACTTCTTCCCCTGGACCACCTCTCCGTTCACCGTGATCTTCTTGCCCCCTTCCGGCAGGCTGATGAAATAGCCCGAGCCTTGCAGGCTGATGAGCGCCGCGTTCTTCGGAGCGAACCAACCGGTGAGCCTCACCGTCGCGGTATCCTCCGCACCGATCACGGTCAGATGGCCCGTCAGCTCGTACGCTTTCCGGTCCGTCTCGCCCGAGACCACGGTCAGTCGCCCGACCTTCTCCGCCGTCTTTCCTCCCACCGCGGTGGTCTTCGTGGTTCCCGGAACGGTTTTCACCAGTTCTTGCTGCTTGGCAGGGTCCGGAAGCATCGCCTTGTCCGACTCGGTCTCCCTGGGAGGAGGCGAAGCTGGGGTGATTTCGTCCTGGTAGATCAGGACATGCGCGCCGAGAGCGACACGATCGTTATTTTTCAGCTTCTCTTTATGGATCTTCG
Source organism: Nitrospirota bacterium (assembly GCA_005877855.1). Classification (GTDB taxonomy): domain Bacteria; phylum Nitrospirota; class Nitrospiria; order Nitrospirales; family NS-4; genus NS-12. The sequence continues at coordinate 6,501 of VBOF01000254.1, forward strand.
CATCATTGACGAAGGTGCCGTTGGTGCTCCCTAGATCTTCGATAAAGAAGACGCCTTCCTCACTGAAGATCAAAGCGTGGTGGCCGGACATCGCCGGGTTGTCGATCACGAGATCGTTGTCCGGCTTGCGACCGATCGTCAACCGGGGCTTGTCGAGCGGGATCTCCTTGAGAACCTGCTCGTTGAACTTCAGAAAGATCTTCGGCATGACGTTCCCCTCGCTCACGCATTAGCTCGTCAGCCACTTCCAGACCTGTCGCATGGGCGTCTCGCCGGCGCCGTGCCGAACGGAGACGAGAATCACGGTGGTGTTGTCCAGGCCACCAGCCGCGTTGGCCAGCTTGACCAGGCATTCCGCCGCAGCCTGTGGATCCCTCTCCCGCCGGACGACGTCAAGGATCGCCGCCGGCTTCACGCCGCGTGTCAAGCCATCGGAGCACAAGAGCAGCGCGTCCCCCTGTGCCAACGGGACCTCATCGAGTTCGACGTCAACGGCGTCGTCGATACCCAGAGCGCGGGTGATGATGCTCTGCTGAAGCGACCGCTCAGCCTCCTCTTCCGTCAGCAGCCCCAGCCGGACCTGTTCGGCCACCAGCGAGTGATCCGCCGTCAACGGCTCGATCGTATCCCCACGGATCAGGTACATGCGACTGTCCCCAACATGGGCGACTGACAGCACCTGCCCGTTGAGCATGCCTGACACGACGGTCGTCCCCATGCCCTCCTGATCCGGTCGATTCTTTGCCGCGTCGCGGATGGCTTGATTCGCCAGCCGGATCGCGCTGCCCAACCGATTGGTCAAGGGGGAGAACTGCCTGTCGTACGCCCCGACCATGGGCAGGTTCGCATCCCGCCACGCTTCGCGGACATGCTTCTGGATGACCTCGACCGCCAGGCGGCTAGCAACCTCCCCCGCATTCCGTCCACCCAGCCCATCGCACACCACGTAGAGCCCGACCTCGGGATCGACACACAGGTCGTCCTCGTTGTGGGGACGCTTCAGACCGACATCGGTCTTGGCCCCGACAGCGATGCTCATGTAATTTCCTCCAGGCCCGCCCTCATCTACGCAAGAATACGAAAAAGTATCGGGGGTGTGCTGCGCGCGAAGTCACTGAGCGCGTGACGTCAAAGTTCGCCTAGAGTAGACAAAATAAGAGGCATAAGTCAATGTGACACCTGACTGAAACGGAGCGTCGTCCGAAGGCTTTTCAACACCTGTCACAGCACAACGGACTCATACAGGATGAGCCCTCCCAGGCTCACACTGGCTAGACCGGCGAGCGCTCGCAGCGCCAGATGGGTGCGGACGAGATGCACCGGAGTGAAGACGAACGGCAGGCTCAGCATGACTCCCAACAGAACCATCGCGCCGATCGAGCCGGCACCGAACGCCAGGATGTAGAGCAGACCGTCCAGGACGGAACGGGCGGCAGCCAGGACGAGCAGGAGCAGCGCCGCGCTCCCCGCCAGGCCGTGGACCATCCCGACGGCGAGAGATTTGTACTCCAACCGAAAACGGTGCAGGTGGGCGTGGTGAGGACCGTCCCGGTGGGAATGGACGTGTACGTGCGCGGCCCCCTCCATATGCGCGTGCGGGTGCATGTGCAGCCGCTCGCGCCAGAGCGTCAGCCCAACCGACAGGCCGAGCCCGACCAGCATGAGCCCCACCGCGGCTTCCAACAGCCTCGCCCAGTCGCCTGAAATCGTGAGTTTGAAGCCCAGGACCGCCAAGCCAGCGAGCAGCAACACCAGCGTGTGGCCAATTCCCCAGCAGAACCCGATCGCGCAGGCGCGCCCCAGGCCGCGTTGCTCGCTCGCGATCGTGGAGATGGCGACGACATGGTCGGCGTCGAGCGCATGCTTCGCGCCCAGCAGGAAGCCCAGTCCCAGCACGGACAAGAAGGGAAACTCAGGTGTCATCCACCTCTGGTATGCATCTCGAGACGGGGGTCCTGTCGGAGACGTTCGATTTCGACCAGCCTCGCTCTGATTCCGACCCGCTCAAGCTCCTTGCGCTGTTCGGCGCCACGATCCCGACGAGCCTGCCACCCGGCAAGGATCCGGGCCTTGATTTCTTCCCGCGAGGCGCCGGCACGCAACAGTTGCCCCAGATCAGTCCCTTCCGTCGCGTAGAGGCACAGAAACCACATGCCGTCGGCCGTGAGCCGGCTCCGGTCGCAGGTGGCGCAGAAGGGCGTCGTCGTGGACGCGATGATGCCGAATGTCGTGCCGTCCGGCAGGGCGAACCGCTGCGCCGGCGCGGAGCTCTCTTCCAAGACCTGCTCGATCGGCCCATAGTGTTGGCTGAGCATCTTCAGCATGGCAGCCCGGGAGAGGACCTTGTCCATCGACCAGTCCGTCGCGCCCCCGACATCCATGTACTCGATGAAGCGCACCTCGCCGCCGAAGCCCTTGCCGTATTCGATCAGGTCCACGAGCTCGTCATCGTTGTACCCGCGAATGGCCACGGTGTCGAACTTCAGCCCCTTGAATCCGACCCGCGCCGCCGCCTCGATGCCTTCCAGAACCTGTCGGAAGCAGTCCCGCCGCGTCAAGGCCTTGAACCGTTCGGGCTTGAGCGTATCCAGGCTCACGGTGACGCGGTGCAGACCGGCGTCGTAGAAGGCCTGCGCCTGCTCCGCCAGCAAGACGCCGTTGGTCGTCAGGGCGAGGTCATTGATCCTGGGATTGCGCCGCAGCATGCGCATCAGTACCGACAGGTCCTTGCGCAGCAGAGGCTCGCCGCCGGTCAGGCGCACCTTGTCGACGCCAAGCTCCGTGAAGAGGTCGGCCAGCGCCGCGATCTCCTCGAACGAGAGGATGGTTTCGCGCGGCAGCCAGGTGTACTCCTCCTCCGGCATGCAGTACTTGCAGCGCAGGTTGCACCGGTCCGTGACCGAAATGCGCAGGCTGCGGAGCGGCCGGCCGAAGGTGTCGGTGACGGTCGGCCGCTCGCGGCTTAGCGGGAGTGTGCTCATGGATGTTCCTCGACCCAAACCTCGCCTTGAGGCGTGGTCTCGAGCTTCCAAATCGGGGTGATCTGCTTGAGCTCGTCGATGCTCCATTTGCATGCCCGGAACGCCTCGGCCCGGTGCTCGGCGGCAGCGATGACCAGCACAATGTTCTCGCCGACCTGGATGTCCCCGTACCGGTGGATGATCAGGACTTCGATCACGTCGAAGTCCCTCAGGGCCCGCTCCCGGATCTCGCGGAGCTTCTTCTGGGCCATCCCTTCGTAATACTCGAACTTGATGCCGGACACGTCGTGGCCCTTGGACCGGTCCCGGGCAGTGCCCAGGAAGATCGCGATCCCCCCGATGCGGCTGGAGCGGGCCCGCACCCGCGCCAGCTCGACATCGATCGAGAAGTCCTCCCGCTGGACCCGCACCAGCATGTCCTCGGGACCGGCGGGCGCCCCGCCGGCGAACGGGGGCAGCAACGCCACTTCATCACCCTCGCTGATGACCGTGTCCTGGTGGGCGATCTCGTGGTTGACGGAGACCAGGACCTTCTTCTTGTGAATCAGCTCGGCCATTGCGGGGTAGTCATTTTCCAGAAGGCCGACCAGATCCCCCACCGTGCGGCCGCCGTTGAGCGAGACGCGCAGTTCGGCTTGGTTCTTCGCCATGGTTTTCAGCATGCCGAACAGCTTGAGCGTGATCATGCTTGCTTCCGTCTGTAAGTCCCGGACTTGCCTCCGGCCTTCTCCAGCAGGCAGATGTCGGTGAACACCATCCCCCGGTCCACGGCCTTGCACATGTCATAGATCGTGAGCGCGGCGACGGACACCGCAGTGAGGGCCTCCATCTCGACCCCGGTCTGCCCGGTGGTCTTGACGGTCGCCGTCGCCGTGATGCTGCAGTAGCCGTTGCGGTCGGGCTGCGGGTCTTCCTTGAAATCGACGTCCACGCTGGTGATCAGCAGCGGGTGGCACATGGGAATCAGGTCCGGCGTGCGCTTCGCTCCCATGATCCCGGCCGTTTGAGCCACGGCGAGGACATCCCCTTTGGCGATCTTCCCGCGGCGGATCTTCTCCAGAGTCTCCGGCTGCATGAGGATCCGAACCTGAGCTGTCGCCGTCCGGTGGGTGGCTGCCTTCTCGGAGACATCCACCATCCGCGCGCGACCGGATTCGTCGAAGTGGGTGAATTCGCTCATAGGTCCCGGTTCTATAGAATCGAAAAAGGCTCGATCATTCAGTAAATTGTAGGGGCCGGCTGGAATCCAAGTCAAGGGAAATCCAGGCGGGCTTCGCCTTGACATTGCCCGCAGAGTCTGGGTAGCGTGTCCTCGCGAACCCCGTGCAGGAGCCTCGACTGTGAGCGACCGGCTGGTCATTGAACGTCTGGAGTTTCAAGGCTATTGCGGCGTCTCGGAGCGCGAGCGCGAGACCCCCCAACCGATGGCAGTGGATCTTGAGTTGTACGTCGACATGCGTTTGGCGGCCGTCACGGACGATGTGGCGCGCACGGTGGACTACGCGCAGGTGGCCGACCAGGTCCTCGCCATCGCCCGGACCGAACGGTTCCACTTGCTGGAGGCCTTGGCTGAACGACTCGCCCAGGCCATCCTCGGGCAGTTCTCCGTGTCGGCCGTGGAGCTCTGGGTCCGCAAGCTCAAACCGCCGGTGCACGGCGTCCGCGAATCCACCGGCGCCAGGATCACGCGCCAAGCAGCCAGCGGCCCGCACGGAGGTCGTCCTGCCGCCTGGCTCACGCAACACCGAGACTTCCTGACTCCGGGGCACGCGCTCGACTTAGCCTGCGGACGCGGCCGGCACACGCTCTATCTCGCCCAGGAAGGATTCCGCGTCGAGGCCTGGGACCGGGACGCAGCGGCGCTTGAGGAGGTCCAGACCACGGCCAAGACGCTCGGGCTCTCCACCATCACCACGCGCCTGGTAGACCTCGAGCAGGAGCCGGCGATTCCCCCCGCCTCCTTCGAGTTGATCGTGGTGTTCTACTACCTGCAGCGGGACCTGTTCCCCCAGATCATGCGCGCCCTCAACCCGGGTGGTCTGCTCGTGTACGAAACCTTTCTCATCGACAATCACGAGCGGTTCAGCCACCCAAGGCGGCGCGAGTTCTGCCTCGGCCACAACGAGCTCCTCTCCCTGTGCCGAGAACTCCGCGTGCTCGCCTATCGCGAAGGGGCGCTGGACCCGCGCACGGGACCGTTCACCGCCGCGCTGCTGGCCCAACGTCTGTCCTAGCGGGGACTCGCTCGTGGACGCTCTTCCAAGGCAACGCGTTCCTGCCTGCGCCGGGCGCTTCTACGAGGGGACGGCGGAGCGCTTGCGCGAGCAGGTGCGCGCCCTGCTCGAGCCCGATGTGTCCCACGTAGCCTCCCCCGCCATCATCTGCCCGCACGCCGGGCTGATGTACTCAGGCGCCGTCGCGGGAGCGGTGTACAGCCGGGTCACGCTCCCTTCCACCGCGATTCTGGTCGGTCCCAACCACACGGGCTTGGGCCCGCCTCTCTCGGTCTACAGTGAGGGCGAATGGCTGCTGCCTGGCGGCTCGCTGACGGTCGCGGCAGACCTGGCCCGGTCGTTTCTGGCACGCTGCCCGCAGGCGCAGCCGGACCATATCGCCCATCTCAGCGAGCACTGCCTCGAGGTCCAACTCCCGTTCTTGCACGCGCTACGACCGGACATGCAGATCCTGCCCATCGTTCTCGGCTTCCGCAACCTTGAGACCTGCCGGGCCGTGGGCTCCGCGCTCGCCGCCGTGATCAAGGAAGTCTCCACGCCCCCGCTCCTCATCGCAAGCACCGATCTCACGCACTGCGGGCCAGGCTTCGGCCAGTCGCCGCCTCCGGGACTGACCGCCGAGGCCTTCGCCCACCAGCAGGACCGGTTGGCGATCGAGGCCATCCACGCGCTCGACGGGGAGCGTCTCCACCAGACCGTCGAGACCCATCAGGTGACCATGTGCGGGTACGTGCCCACCACCGCCGTGCTCTTCGCCGCCCGGACCTTGGGCGCACGGCAGGCGCAGCTCGTGCGCTATGCCACGTCGGCGGATGTCAGCGGCGATGTCCACCGCGTGGTCGGATACGCCGGCCTGATAATGCTCTAGAAATGCTATAATGCGGCCTTCCCGGGAGAACTCAGAACAAGCCCGTGCTGAAGGCAATCATCTTCGATTTCGACGGCGTCCTGGCTGACACCGAGCCGCTCCACTTCAAGATGTTCCAGCGGGTCTTGCACGAGGAAGGGCTGCCTCTCAGTGAACAGGACTATTACCGGAAGTACGTGGGCCTGGACGACAAAGGGTGTTTTCAGGCTGTCCTGTCGGCGCACGGGCGGCCCGCGTCGCCGGAGACCGTTCGCCGCCTCGTCGAACGGAAAGCGGTCTTGATGCTCGAGCAGATCAAGATCACACCGGTTGTCTATCCAGGCATCGCGGACTTCGTCAAGCGCGCGGCCGGCCGCCACCGCCTCGCGATCGTGTCGGGCGCGCTGCGCCACGAGATCGAACTTATACTTGAAGGCGTCGGACTGCGGTCCAGCTTCGAGCACATCACCGCGGCCGAGGACATCCGGAACGGGAAGCCCAATCCGGAAGGATACCTGCACGCCTTGCAGGCCCTGAACCGACGGGCGACGGTCCAGGCGTCGGACTGTCTCGTCATTGAAGACACCATCGCCGGCATCCAGGCGGCCCATGCGGCCGGGATGCGCTGCCTGGCGGTCTCCACAACCTATCCGGCCGACCAGCTCGCGGGCGCGGATGCCGTCACCTCCACACTGAAGGGATACGATCTCAACGCCCTCGAGCGACGGTTCTGGAGCTGACCATGCGCATCTGCTCACTGCTCCCTGGGGCCACGGAAGTCGTGGCCGCCCTCGGCTTGGTGGACGACCTCGTGGCCATCAGCCACGAATGCGACTACCCCGCGGAAATCCGGCACAAGCCCGTGATCATCCGCAGTGCCGTGGACCCTCAGAAGACCAGCAGTCCGGCCATCGACCGGCAGGTCCGGGACGCACTCCAAAACGGGAGCGGCCTGTACCGGATCGACGAGTCCTTGCTGCGCCGGCTGGATCCGGACCTCATCATCACGCAGAGTCTCTGCGACGTCTGCGCGGTGACGCCGAGCGAAGTCCAGCGGGCGCTGGCCGGGCTGAGGCGGACGCCACAGCTTCTCTCGCTCAATCCCACCACGCTGGAGGATGTGTACCACGACGTCGAAGCCATCGGTAAAGCCACCGGACGGGATGTGCAAGCCCACCGGCTGGTCGACTCGCTGAGAACCCGGGTCGCCAAGGTGCAGGCCCAGGTTGACGGAGACCGTCCCCGCCGGGTGGCCTGCCTCGAATGGCTGTCCTGGGAGCGCATCCTGGGCTGTCAGCCTGATGTGCTCGTACTCATGCCCTGCGGCTTCAGCATAGACCGGACGGCGACCTAACTGGACCTGCTGACCTCCCGCCCTGGCTGGTAGGACCTGCCGGCCGTCCAAGCCGGCGCGGTCTATGCCGTCGAAGGCCCGGCGTACTTCAACCGCCCCGGCCCCCGCCTGGTGGACGGCGTGGAGCTGCTGGCCCCATTGTTCCATCCCCACCGGTTCGGGCATCGCCTCCCGGACGGAGCGCGCAGGATAGGATGACAAGCCAGGAAGCGCAGGCCTACTGCACCACCCTCGCCAAGCGAAGCGGGAGCAACTTCTACTACTCGTTCTTCTTCCTCCCTCCAGACCGCCGCGACGCGATGCACGCGGTCTACGCCTTCTGCAAGGAAGTGGACAGCGTCGTGGACGAGCCGGAGCCCGGCTCGAACCCGCACGACCGCTTGGCACGTTGGCGTGAAGAGCTCGGCAGCCTGTATCGAACGGGGCGAAGCGCGGCGGCGTCTCGCGCCCAATCGCTCCCGCCCGTGATGACCTGCCTAGGAGAGCACATCCGTCGGCTGGGGATCCCCCGGGACTACATCGACAACATCATCGCGGGCGTGGAAATGGACCTCACCGTCAGCCGCTACGCCACATTCCGCGAGCTCTACCAGTACTGCTACCGAGTCGCGTCGGCGGTCGGGCTCGTCTGCCTGAAGATTTTCGGGACCCGCACGGCCGAAGCCCAGACCTACGCCATCAACCTCGGCGTCGCCTTCCAGTTGACGAACATCCTGCGCGACCTCAAGACAGACGCCGCGTGCGGGCGCATCTACCTTCCGACGGAAGATCTGGAGCGATTCGGGTACCGCGAGGAGGATTTCTTAGCCGGCGCCTACACACCGGCTTTCGTCGACCTGATGGCGTTCGAGTGCCGTCGCGCCCAGGAGTACTATCGAGCCGCCGTGGCCGCGCTGCCCGAGACTGACCGCCGCTCGCTGGTTCCCGCCGAAATCATGCGGGCGATCTATCACACCATCCTGGAACGGATCGAAGCCTGCCGCTACCAGGTGTTCAGTCGGCGCATCACGCTCTCGCCCCCGCACCGCCTGGCCGTCGCCCTGAAAGCCTGGCTGGGGTCCCGGTTGTCGAAACGGCACTCCACGCCGGCCGGCCTCGCGGCTCGGTGACGCCGTGCCCACCGACTTTCGAAGCGTCAGGAAAAAGGGGCTAGGCACCTTTTTCTGACAGCTTAAAACGTGGTCATCACATAGTTCAGTTGAGTGGATTCAACGGAGGGCAGGGACCTGAGCCGGTCCTGCAAGGTCAGAGTCAAGGATGCGAGATCAACTTGAAGCAGCAGACCGTTTTGCGCCATGACCTCTGCCTTTAGCGGGCTTTCCGCTCGCTGTTGCAATTTCGACATCAGAGTGCCGAAGTCGGCCTCGTCCCGATTCGCAAGCTTCTCGCTGATTGTGTTGGCCTCCTGGCTCCCCGGCACGAACTTCAATGCGATTTTCTTCGGTGGCATGTAACCGACTGGCTTTTTGTCTTCACCGAGAAGTTCGACCTCCGCGACGTTCTGATACCCGCGAAGCCTCTCAGCAAGCTCTCGGCTCAAGGTCTCACTGTCGATCTTCAGGATGAGCCAGTTGCCGCTCGTGACTTGGCTCACGGTCAGAGGTATGCGCGCACTCGCCTCTAAGTGTCGCACGACCTGTACGAAGTCATCGAGGCGAAGTGGGGATCGTAGACTCATTTCTCTGACAGCCTTTTCTGCATCTGAGCCAGAAACAAACTTAACCATCACCTCGCCCGGCACGAAGTTTGCTTCCGATTCCGGAAAGGCTCCGAGCACCGTCACGGCGATAATTGCGGGGAGAAAATTCATCGTATGAACATCCACGACGCCGCCTGGTGTCAGTGTGCCCGACCACTCGCAAGGAAGTCGAGGAAGTATAGTCGAGAACATGTGGAGGAAGCAATGAGGCTTGCTCGTTTCATCACCATTGGAACGATCCTGGCTTGCGGACTCTTCAGTTGCCACCTCCTTCCACCTCGGCCCGCTGACCTTCCATCGGAGACGGTGACAAAGCTGCTCGAGCGGCGTCTGCCAGACCAGCCTCGCTTCGTTCCGGGTGAAGTGATCGTGAAGCTGAAGCCCACCGTCAGCCCACAAAGTGACAGACTGCGGAAGATGGGCACCGAGGCCATGGAGCGGGTCACATCAGGGGGCGAATTGATCTATCGGATCGTGCCCACGCTGGCTGGCACGATGCGCCCCGCTGAGATTCGGGACAAGACGATGGCCCTCGTTCAAGAGATCAACCGATGGGACGGCGTCCTCTATGCCCAGCCCAACTATATCCTCGAAATCGCCGACACGGCTCCCAATGACCCCCGGTACCGCGATCAGTGGCATTACTTCAATAACGGCACCGGCCCTGGCCAGTCCCCAGGAGGGATCAACCTCCCGCGTGCCTGGGACCTGACCACAGGGTCCAGTCAGGTTGTGGTGGCGGTGATTGATACCGGCATTCTCCCCACCCATGAGGACATTGCCGGATCCCCCAATTACATCGGCGGCTTCGACATGATCAGCGATCCGGCACGGGCCAATGACGGGGACGGGCGGGACAGCGACCCAACGGATCCGGGTGATGCGGTGGCCGACAGTGAGTGTTTCCCTGGAAGCCCGCCACAGCCCGATAGCTGGCATGGCACGCACGTCGCTGGGACCGTTGGCGTCGGAAAGACCAACAACGGCGTCGGCGTTGCAGGTGTGAACTGGAACGTCCGGGTGCAGGCAGTGCGCGTGCTTGGCAAATGCGGCGGGACCATTGCCGATATCAACGACGCCATCCGGTGGGCGGCTGGCCTTCCGGTTCCCGGAGCGCCGCCCAACCCCACCCCAGCCAAAGTGATCAGTATGAGCCTGGGTGGTCGCGGCCCCTGCCTGCTTTCACCCTCGACGCAAGCCGCCATCGACGATGCGGTGGCTGCTGGCGTCACGATCGTGGTCGCGGCGGGAAACGAGGCCTCCGATGCGTCAGGGTTTCTCCCTGCAAGCTGCAACCACGTAATCACGGTTGCAGCCAGCGACTATCGCGGACATCTGGTCACGCGGTACTCGAACTTTGGGAGCGTGGTCGCGATCATGGCACCCGGGGGCGACGTGACCCGGGATGACAACGCCGATGGGCAGAACGACGGCGTGCTCAGTATGATCCAGGGCGGCTATGCCCGCTACAACGGCACATCGATGGCCACTCCTCATGTGGCCGGCGCTGTTGCCCTCTGGCTCGCACGGGAACCCCATCTGTCACCCCCGGAGGTGCTCAGCAGGCTCCAGGAGACCGCCCTTCCGCGTGACTCCACGCAGTGCCCAAGGCCCTGCGGTGCCGGTCTGCTCCAAGTCGCTAAGCGCGCGGATACGCCTCCTCCCCCGCCACCGCCCAAGGCTCCTGGCCTCACGCGAACCGACCTTGCTGGGTTCTTGCTCGTTCTCGTGATTGCTGGCCTGGGACGCAGGCGATCCGCCGACGCGCGGTTCTTCGCCTTCATGGCGGTCTTCACGGGTCTTGTCGTGCTCCTCTTTCGAGAGGAGCTCGTAGGACCTGCTCTCGCCCCTCTGACCCTCTGGACCGCCAGGATGACGGTTCTTCTGCTGCACTGGGTCGGGGTCGAGGCGGTCCAAGCAGCGACCGTCATTTCCCATCCCGATGGATTCGCGTATGAGATCGCCTATAGCTGCGTTGGTGTCTTGCCTGTCGTGTTGTTCGCCGCAGCCGTGCTCGCGTATCCGGCAGCGCTCGTCCACCGACTCGTTGCTGTGACAATCGGTCTTCCCACTCTGCTGGCGCTCAACTTCAGCCGATTAGTGCACTTGTTCTACCTCGGCGTTCACAATCGTGCCGACTTTGAGGTGTGGCACGAATACCTGTGGCGGAGCATCATCCTGCTCTCGATCATCGGTCTGTGGCTCTCATGGGCATACTGGGCGGAACGCCGGTCCACACGGCTCGCGAGCCAGGCAAACGGAAAAGTGGGGTCAGAGTCCCATTCCAGACTTTCACCGTTCCAACTAAGTGGACTCTGACACCACTTTTCCGAAACTTTGGTCGGCACGGCCCATCAGTGCGTTCGACGGCAAATTCGGATCGAGGGCCTTGCGCGCACTTTCAATGCCGGCGACGGGCAGGGTGCAGGCATCGAGCAACCCGAGTTGGACCAGCACGGAAGCTTGGTCCCAGTAGATGTGCTCGTGGGCCACCTTGCCGTCCCTAAATCGAACGATGGCGACCAGCGGAACCTCAACCCGCTTGCCAGTAGGAGCCAGGCCCGGCAGCATCCAGTCCATGCGGATGGTATGGGTGAACTTAAACACCATTTCATCCACTAGTTGATCGTTGCCAATGGTTCGCGAGATGGGGGTCATTTCCGTATCAGGAGGCATCTGGGGAATGAACCGCTTGGAGTAAAACTCCCGCAGCTCATCCCGGCCAACACCCCCGGTCAGCACTGGGATGTGGTTCACGTAGGCGTCCTCGACCATGGTGGCGAGCGTGTCCTCGGGTTTGTGGGTTGCGAACTCGTGTCGCACATGCTCCTCCCAGAGCTGGCGCAGGGTTTCTTGAGCAGCGGTGAGTCTTGTGTCTGACCCTAAATTCTCTAGGTCCTTCATGATTTGCCCTTTCTCGGTTTCTTCTCGCTCGCATTATTCACAACTTGAGGACCCCACTTCTCCTTTTCTCCCAGCCGCGCTCCTACTCCATCCTGACCGAATCACCACGACGGATTGTCCCACCGCGCACCACGGCAGCATACACACCGACGTTGACTTGGTTATGCTGGGCCGCCGTGCGCAGGATTCCCGGATCCCTCGGGAGATCCCCCTGCGCGAGAGTCGTCATCACGCAACGCCCGCAGGGGCTGGTGATGTTCAGGCGCACCGCGGTCCCGATAGCGAGCGTGTGACCGACCCAGGCATTCTCCGCAAAGCCCTTCTCATCTGAGACCAACTGCACCACAATGTTTGGACGAAATCGTCGGACCTCGAAGCGGCCTTGCGGATACAGCGTACGCAGGCGATCGAGCGTGGCCGTGGTCAATACATGGACCATGGCGACGTCGAAGAATGTCCCCGCGGGTAGCGTGAAATCGGTGACCGTGTTCCGGTGGTCGAGGCCTTCCATGTCCGGCCAGTACTCCTCGGCATTGACCGCCCCGCGCTGGGCTGCCCGAAATGTCACCTCACGGTTGAGTGCCTTCGAGAGCACCTGATTGAGATCACTCTGGTCACTGGCGACAGTGGTGCCATCGGGAAGTTCGATTCGGACCGGAGGGACTTTCGCGCCAGGACGCGCGGGCTCGATGCAGGCGGCGCGGAAATCGAAGAGACGCGGCCATTTTCGCGGGTTCTTGGCGGTCGCCGCCTTCCCGTCGGCGCTGTCGATGAGCGCATACGCACGATCCCCAAGTAGCCCACGTTCGGAAACCTCAGTGGCGTTCAGTTCCTCTCCCATCATAGACTTGACGGGATATCGCCACAGAGAAACCACCGCGCCAAGCTCGGTTTGCGTTGCACCTGACATGCTTCACCCTCCCTGATTTCTCAGCTCGGTGAAAAGTGGGGTCACGGTCGCGTTATAGATTTTCACCGTTACAACTAAGTGGACTCTGCCCCTACCTTTCATTTTGTTTTAAATTCCACGGCGACGCCGGAAGCCTGGACGGACTCCCAACAATTTGTTCCGAAGGTGTCCGTGCCCCTTGAATCGAAGGTGACGTCAATGATTCCGTTTGCTTTCATCCCCAAGGCTTTAAGGCGCAGCTGAGTGAGCGCATCGGCCTTGGAAGCCGGTGGATCCCGCATCATATGCTTACATGAGTAGGCAGTGATGTCCCCAAGATATTCCGCAATCTCGCCGTACTGCCCAGACTGTTCGGTGGTATAGACCTTAATTGCGTAGGCCAGCT
>VBOF01000330.1 GCA_005877855.1 Nitrospirota bacterium
CCAGCGTCACCTCGCCGTCGACGCGCGCCAGAGTCCGCAGATGTGCCGGGAGCACGACCCGGATCATGGCAGTGACTGGACTTCGACCGAGAAGACTGCCGGAAGATCTCGGACGATGGGCGCCCAGCTGTCCCCGGCGTCGGCCGATGCGTAGACCTGCCCGCCAGTGGTGCCGAAGTAGAGGCCGCAGGGGTCGAGCGAGTCGACGGTCATCGCATCGCGCAACACGTTGACGTAGCAGTCGCGTTGCGGCAGTCCTTTCGTGAGCGCCTCCCACTCATTGCCGCCCGTCCGGCTGCGGTATACCCGCAGCTTCCCGTCTGGTGGAAAATGCTCTGAGTCGCTCTTGATCGGAACCACGTAGATGGTGTCCGGCTGGTGCGCGTGCACCTCGATCGGGAACCCGAAGTCGGTCGGCAGGTTCCCGCTGACCTCGTGCCACGACTCGCCGGCGTCATCGCTGCGCAGGACGTCCCAGTGCTTCTGCATGAACAGCACGTTCGGACGGGACGGATGCATGGCAATGCGGTGGACGCAGTGGCCAACCTCCGCATCCGGGTCGGGGAGCTCATACTGGGACTTCAGGCCGCGGTTCGCCGGCCGCCACGTCTTGCCGGCGTCGTCCGTCCGGAACACGCCCGCGGCCGAAATGGCGATGAAGATCCTCTCCGGATGGTTCCGATCCAGAAGGATAGTGTGCAGACACATCCCACCGGCGCCCGGTTGCCAGAGGTGCCCTTTTGCGCTTCGCAGTCCGGCAAGCTCCTGCCACGTCTGCCCACCGTCGGTCGAGCGAAACAAGGCGGCGTCTTCAACCCCGGCGTAGACCGTATCCGGATCGGTCAGCGACGGTTCGAGATGCCACACCCGCTTGAACTCCCACGGACGCTGCGTGCCGTCATACCATTGGTGCGTGGTCAGGGGCTTGCCGGTCCCAGGAGACGTGTCGTACACAAACTTGTTGCTCACCCCTTGGGGCGTACCGTCTGGCCCGGAAGTCGGTATCGGTGCGCCATCGGGAGTGTTCCATGTTTTTCCCCCGTCATCTGAGCGTTGTATCACCTGCCCGAACCAGCCGCTGGTCTGCGACGCATACAGCCGATTCGGGTCGGCCGGCGATCCCTTGAGGTGATACATCTCCCAGCCCCCAAAATGAGGGCCGTTGACGTCCCACTGTTTGCGCGTTCCGTCCGATGTCAGAATGAACGCGCCCTTCTTCGTTCCGACTAGAACTCGCACCTTGCTCATCGCTTTCTCCTCCTTGGCTTCGCGCCGGTCTTGGCACCAACCTCCTTCATAACCACCGCATCAGGTATCCCAGCCAGTTCCCCAGATTCGGGGAATGCTCACTCGTACCGATCATGATGGCGTAACCAGTCCATCGTCGACTCAGGGTTCTCGTCTCTCCCCTTGGGGACGAGATCCAGCCAGTTGTAGGCGCTATTCAAAATGTCCAGCCCACGCGCATAGGTTGAATACGTGTGAAAAACGTCCTTGTCACGGCGGTAGAAAAAACTCGCGCCGGGCATCTCATCATTGATGTACGAACCCTCTGCGAAATTATAAACGACGTGTCCCGAGCGTTCATCTTCCTCCCTGAACGAGACGCAGAAATCAAAGTTGAAATCCGACTCGAAGGAGGACACCCATTTAAAGGTCCAGCCCATGCGCTTCTTGAATTGCTCGATCTTGGAGAGAGGAGCACGCGAGACAGCAACAAAGGCCACATCGCGGTGGGACAAATGAATTGGAATGCCTTGAAAGGTATCAGCAAAAAACGAGCAACTCTTGCACCCTTGGTCCCAGTCTGGACCGAGCATGAAATGATATACGGCGAGTTGCGTTTTCCCCTCAAAGAGATCCGCTAAGCTCTCCTTGCCCTTTGGGCCATTGAAATAGTAGGCCTTCTCAATTTTTCTCCATGGCAGGGCACGAATTTGAGCCGTCATTTTGTCCCTCAGCCGTGTGAACTCTTTCTCTTTCACCAGGAGTTCTCTACGAGCCTTCAACCATTCATCTCGAGAAACAATTTTGTTTTGCATGTCAGCCTCCAACGTTAGTTATTGATTGATCTTTTTGAAATCCGCCAGGACCGTGCAAACCCTGTCTCTAAAAAGAGCAACAGAGCGTGTTCGTGACCTATTGCCGTCCATAGGCTTGCTTCAAGCGTTGAATGTCCAGCTTGGTCATTTGCAACAATGCATTCATGACTCTTCCCCTCTTCTCAGCATCCTTGTCTTGCAACATCTCGGCTAACACGGAGGGAACGATCTGCCAGGATACGCCGTACTTGTCTTTCAGCCAGCCGCATTGCTGTGCCTTCTCATCCCCGCCCTTGGAAAGTTTCTTCCAGTAATAGTCGAGTTCTTCTTGAGTCTTGCAGTTGACTTGGAAGGATATGGCCTCATTGAATTTGAACACCGGGCCGCCGTTGAGCGCCGTAAACGTCTGCCCCTTGAGTTCAAATTCTATCGTCCTCACGGTTCCCG
>VBOF01000255.1 GCA_005877855.1 Nitrospirota bacterium
TATTCGTCGTTCAGCAATGCCACCGCCTCGGGGTCATAGGACGGCACATAGATCTCCCCCCGGGTCCGGTCTTCCCACAACCGGATGGTCAAGGTCTCGCCGACGTGCGTCTGCAGTACTTTCTCTTCCTTCAAACCTTCTCCGATCACGACCGCCTGCATACCTGGTCTCCCGCGATTGGGCGCTATCTTACGTGAGCTGACAGAGTGAGTCAAAGCTTCAACGTGAACCGCAAGTCCGCTCCCGGAGCCAAGCCTTCCCGGCGGGCGAAGCCCGCATGGGTCTCGATCACGTAGCGGGCCTTTTCTGGGGACGGGCCGTACTCCGGACACTTCTCGGACAGACATGGGTTGACGTTTTCCGCAATCAGCAGCACCCGCTTGCCCTCGTCAAGCCAGATGATGTCCACAGGAAAACGGTACTCCCGCGTGTTGCGGCGGTGCAAACCCGCCTGGTCGTAGATGAACAGCATCCCCCAGTTGGGAGGGAGGCTGTCGCGAAACGCCAGTCCGGCGTACAAGAGCAACGGACTGTCGGCGACCTCGACAGTCATCTGGGTGCCCGACGGGAAGCTGACGACCATGGATTGGGGCCCTTGGCCCGTCGACATGAAGTAGCTGCCCGCCATCAGCAAGGCCAATGCCAGGGCGACGAGGACGCCGATCCGAGTGGCTTGGGTCTTTTCCATCGATGCGCTACAACCGGCTACACACATGATCTCATCGTGGAGCTTCCTAGGCGAGAGACACCGGCAGCTGCCACGGATGAGGCACAGCGCTAGGGCTTTTGTTCGGCCCCAACCAGGTCTTCCGGCCTATACGAGGCGAGCAAAATCACATTGACAAGAGCCCGTGCGCCCTTCTAAAATTAACTTTCACCATATCACGAATGCGGTGGCATGGGCCATTGCCATGCATGATGGCCCCTCGATGCGTAGAGACAAGTTCTTTCCAGTGCTTCAGGGAAGGAGGCATGGGTTATGGCATTACTGATCACGGAAGAGTGCATCTCCTGCGGGGCCTGCCTCCCCGAATGTCCAAACGAGGCGATCTTCGAAACCCGCAGCGACGCCGAGGGGAAAGGCTACCATGTCGGTGATGGCCAGGGCGTCGGCGACAACATCTACGTCATCACCCACGAACGTTGCACCGAATGTGTCGGGCACTTTGACGAGCCCCAGTGCGCCGCAGTCTGTCCGGTCGATAATTGCTGCATCTCCGACCCCGCCTATCCCGAATCGACAGAGGTCCTCTTGGAGCGTGCCCGCAAGCTGAATCCGGACAAAGAAATCGATCCCAACAAGGTCTGGAGCGGCGTGCGTAACGGCTGATACACCCTTCTTCTCGAAAACCAGAAGCCCCCTCGTCTCAGCTTGGAGACGAGGGGGCTTCTTCGTTCGAGCCGCCTCAGTACGCAGCGACTACCCTACTTCAAAATCACCATCGTTCCTCCCACGTGCGCGGGATGTAGATGGCAATAGAATCGGTAAACTCTCTCGTCGCGGTTATTGACATCAAAAGACGGGATTGTGACGGTGACCTCTTCGCCGGGCTTCACAACCTGTTTGATCCCCAGGCCGTCGATGGCAAAGCCATGTTCCGCATCCAGCTTATTGGTGACCTTGAAAGTGACCGGGCTAGGGGTCCGCGCAGATGCCCTCATATCAATATCTCCCCCACCCAGCCAGAATTTCACCCCCCCGATTTCGACGGCAACGAACCTGCCGTCTTCGGCGTATGCAGCCATCCCAGATAGGAATCCGTATCCGATCAGAACCGACAACATGAACGTCCACATCTGCTTCTTCATGGAAGCGCACCTCCTTTAGTGTTATAAATCGGATTACGACGCCGTTGCCCGGGTGAAGAACGTTACGCCAGAGCGTGACTCTCCGGTCCGCGTGGCTTTATCGGCCTAGAGTGTCCCCCAGTTCTTGAAATACCTGAGCAAATCCCGGACGGACAGGATGCCGACGATCTTGCCGTCCTCCGTGACCGCCAAGTGGCGGATGCCCCGCTCGGCCATCAAATCACTGGCCTCGTGCGCGGAGCGATCGATCTCGATGGTGATGAGCGGGGCGTGCATCACCTGCGACACCCGCATCTGGTTGGCGTCTCCGCCCACCGCCAGTACGTTGCGGACCAGATCGGACTCGCTGACGATCCCGACAAATCGCGAGGCCTCCGCCACCAACAGGGCCCCGACCTTCGCCTCGCGCATAGTCCGAGCGGCCTCGATGACCGGCGCAGATGGGGAGATGCTCAGGATCTGGCGGCTCATCATCACCGCCAGCGGTCTTTGAATGGCCGATCCCCCGATCGCCATGGCGGGCGCGATTGTAGAGAAGCGGCCCCGGACAGTCAATAGCAGGGGGGTTCTGTGGTATACTCCGCCGACACACCGGCGGGCGGAGGGAGCATGAATATCAGCGTCATTGGCACTGGCTATGTGGGCTTGGTGACAGGAGCCTGTTTCGCCGAGTTCGGCGTTCATGTAACCTGCATGGACAAGGACGAGCGCCGGATCGCCCAGTTGGATAAGGGCGAGATCCCCATTTACGAACCGGGACTGGCCGAACTGGTCCGCAAGGGGCTGTCGGAAGGGCGACTGATCTTCACCACCGATCTCGGACAGGCTGTAGAAACCGGCCTGGCGATTTTCATCGCGGTCGGGACTCCCTCCCGCGAGGACGGGTCCGCGGACCTCTCGTTCGTGGAAGAGGTGGGGCGGGGCGTCGCGGCCCACCTCAACGGCTATAAAGTGATCGTCACGAAATCGACGGTCCCGGTGGGAACCGGCCAGCGGTTGCGCGAATTGATCGAGCAGCACGGCCCCCGGCCTGCCCACTTCGACATCGTCTCGAACCCGGAATTCCTCCGCGAAGGCTCGGCCATCGAAGACTTCATGCGCCCCAACCGCGTGGTCATCGGCGCCGACAGCCCGCAAGCCGAGGCGATCATGCGCGACCTGTACCGCCCCCTGTACCTGATCGAGACGCCGTTCGTCTTCACGGACATCGCCACCGCCGAGATGATCAAGTACACCTCCAACGCGTTCCTGGCCACCAAGGTATCCTTTATCAACGAGGTGGCGAATCTCTGCGAGCGGGTAGGAGCGGACGTACAAGTGGTGGCCAAGGCCATGGGGCTTGACCATCGCATCGGGTCCAAGTTCCTTCACGCGGGGCCGGGCTACGGCGGGTCGTGCTTCCCCAAAGACATCGCGGCGATGATCCAGACCGGCCGCCACGCGGGCTGCCTCATGGAGATCGCCGAGGCGACCGCCCGCGCCAACGTCAAGCAGCGGGCGCGCATGGTGGAGAAGATCAAGGCCGCGATGGGGGGCTCCGTCGCGGGCAAGTGCATCGCGGTGCTCGGGCTCACCTTCAAGCCCAACACCAACGACCTGCGGGACGCCCCGTCGCTGGAGATCATCCCGAAGCTGCAGGAAGAAGGCGCGACGATCCGTGCCTATGACCCCGCGGGGATGGACGAGGCGCGCAAGCTCCTCCCGAGCATCACGCTCTGCGCGAACGCGTACGACGCAGCCAGCGGCGCCGACGCGCTGGTGCTCATGACCGAGTGGAACCAGTTGCGCAACCTGGACTTCGAGCGGATCAAACAGAATCTCAAAGCGCCCGTCTTTGTGGACCTCCGCAACGTGTACGAGCCGGCCCGCATGGCGTCACTCGGATTCCACTACACGTCGGTCGGCCGACCGGCCTCCCGCACCACGGACGGTAAATAGTCACATCACTTCGGTCTTCGGCTTCGGCTTGTACCCCATCCGGTCGAGCAGCTTACGGATGCGCGCTTGGAGTGTCTCGTCAGCCGTGAGCATGACTTCCGTCAAGGGCTCGACGGCCGGTTTACCGATCTTGCGGATGATCTCGGAGGCAACCTGCCGGAGGTCATCGTCCTCGTGCGTCAGCAGGCTGGCCACCGCCGGCACGCTGGGGGCGCCGATCTTGATGAGGGACTCGTAGGACCGCTGCCGAATGTCGTTTACTTCGTCGGTCAAGGCTTCAATGAGCGGTCCCACCGCGCGGGGATCACCTAAGGTCCCGAGGACCTCCACCGCGTATTTCCGGGTGAGCCAGTGACTCTCATGGAGCGAGGCCAGCATCTCTTCCGCACGGGTCTTCTGGGCGTCCCGAGCACGGATCGTGATCCCCTTGACCATGCGCCGCTTGGTCGGCGCGCCATGCAGTGTGCCCCCCGGCTCTTCCTCGACCACGCGGACCGTCACCCCATCCCCCGGCTTGATCTTCTTGAGCTCTTCGACGAGATCCTCGCCGACTTCCAGCATGACGGTCTTCCCTTCGTAGGCCAGGAGCTCGATCTCCAGCGTCCGATTCTCGACATCGACCTTGACCACCTTTTCGGAGATGAGATTGAACCCATCCTTCTTGATCCCCGGACCGCCCTTGCCGATCTGAATCAATTTGGGTGCTTCGTCAGCCATTCGCATTCTCCTGTGCCTTACGTGGTCGGCGGGACCCAGCCCAGACTCGACAGCGCCCCCTCCGCCGTTTCCCGAACCATGTCGTTCTCATCCTCGAGCAGCGGGAGGAGATCCTCGACCGCTCGACGGTCGCCGAGACGGGCCAGCGATTCCGCCGCGTTCCGCCGCACCAACCAGTCCTCGTCCCGCAGCGCCTCCCGCAAGCCGTCCAGCGCCCGCTTGTCCCCGATCAGCCCGAGCGCCTCAGCGGCGTGGCGTTTCACGATCCAGTTGCCGCTGGCCAGGCCTCGCAGCAATCCGTCCACGGCGCGGGGATCCGGAATCTTCTTGAGCGCGCGCGCGGCTTCTTCCCGCACCGTCTGATCGAGCAGGGCCTCGATCAGCCCATCCACCGCCCGCGGATCGCGCAGTTTCTCCAAGGCCAAGACTGCCGCCTGCCGCACGGCTCCATCTCGATCCTTGAGGGCGGCGATCAGCGGCGCGATGGCCCGTTCATCCGTGAGCGAACCCAGCGCCACCGCCGCCTGCTCGCGCACGGCCCAGTCGTCGTCTCGCAGGGCCTCGAGGAGCACAGGGACCGCGTCGGCGCCCACTTGCACCACCGCTTGCCGAGCCGCTTCCCGGATCACGCGGTCTTCGTCGGCGAACAGATTGATGAGACTCTCGATCGCCGCTGCCCCAAGCTGTCCGAGGCTGGCCACGGCGTGATCCCGCAAGGCCTCGTTGTCGTCACGCAAGGCCGCGAGGAGCTGCTCGATGCGGCGATCCGTCTCGGCGCTCATACGGTGATGCCGCCCGTCGGCGCGCCCGGGCCCGCTGCGGTCCGCGGCGTGGGAGCCGGCACCTCTTCGTCCCACTCATCGCGCTCGACTGTTTCTTCTTTCTTCTGTATCCCCTGCTCGCTCATGAGCTTGTCCAACTTGTCCATGATCAGTCCGCCGTGATAGCTCACCAGCCCATCCCGATCCGCTCGCATCCGCTTGATGAGCTCGATGTACGGCACCAGCACGCTCACGTCCTTGATCTTGGACAGCCCCTCGGACGCGGCCAGGCGGGTCGTCGGGACATTGACGGCCTCGACCAGCACCTCGACCGCGCGGGTATCGCCGAACTCGCCCAGCGCCTTGATGCAAGTCTCGCGGACGCCCATATCGCGGTCGGCCCTGGCCTTGCGGAGCAAGGGCTCGACGGCCCGCAGATCCCCGATGAGCCCCAGGGCCTGCGCCGCCACCTCACGGACCATCCAGTGCTCGTCCTCCAACGCGACAAGGAGGTCCGAGACCGCCGGGCGTCCCAGAGCTATCAGATTCATCACGACTCCGACCCGTGCTTCCTCCAAGGCGACCGTGTCCTCGATATCCCGCAGGCCGTTCAGGATGCCCTCGATCCGCTCGTGCAGTTCGGCGATATGCTTCAACGACCGCGAGGCCATGACGCGGAGCGCGGGGTCGCCCATAGCTTCGATCCAGGCGTCGGTGCTCCGTGGATCCGCCAGTTGCTCCAAGCCCTCGGCCGCCATCCGGCGCGCGGTCGGATCCTGGCTCTTGAGCATGGCCACCAGCGGCTCCAGCGCACCGGGGTCTTTCAACCGGCCCAGGACCGCGGCGGCGGTATCGCGATGCGCCGGCTCTTCGAGCAGCCGGACCAGCGCGGCCAGCGCCGCGTCGTCGGCCACGTGCTGTAAGGCTTCCAAGGCCGCCGTTCGGACGATCGGTTCGGCATCCGTGAGCAGCTTGACGATGGGGACGCCGGCGGTCCGGTCCTTGATCCGCCCCAGCATGAGCGCCGCTTCGGCCCGCACGCGCGGGTTCCCGTCGGTCAGCCCCGTAAGCAGGTGCCGCACGGCTTCCGGACCGCGCTTCAGGAGCTCGGCGGTCGCGTTCATCCGCTTCCAATCTTCCTCATGGATGAGCTCCTTGACCAGGTCCTCTGTCTTATCTCGCTTGGCCATGCCTGCCCGTCAGCCCTTGGCCCCCTCCGCGGTCGTCTTGCCGGGCACACCCTCCTGGCCTTCCTCAGGCGGCGTCCAGCCGAGCTGCATGAGAATGTCCAGCACCAAGGCCCGTAAGGAGGCCGCAGCGTCCAGGCGATTGGTGGCGAACGACATGACGTTCTCGCTGAGCTGCTCGACTTTGGACGCTTCGGGGTCGTTGATGAAGTCCACCAACAGGTCGATCACTTGCGGCCCCAGCTCGATCAGCGCCTGCGACGCCTTCTCGCGCAGCCGCGTGTCTTTCAGAGCATGGCACAGGGCCGGCACGCTGCGCAGGTCATTGATATGTCCCAAGGCCAGCGCCGCCTGTTCCCGGATGAACCACTCCTCGCTGACGATGCAGCCCGGCATCGGCGTCCCCTTCAGATTGATCCCGACGCCTTCCAAGACCCGGATCAGGGGTTCGACGGAACGCGGGTCCGCGATCATACCCAAGGCCATGATCGCACGAACCCTGACGGCGCCGTCCTGCATTGCCTCGACGAGGGCGGGTACGGCGCTGGGATCGCCGATCATGCCGAGCGCGATGGCGGCGTCTTCCCGCACCGCGCGGTCCTTGTCCTTTAACAGCGCGATGAGGTGGGGCACCGGACGGGAATCCCGCAACCAGGACCGGCCTGTCGGATAGTCGCTGGTGATCCCGCCCAGCGCCTGCACCGAATGGAGCCGGACCTGGAAGTTCTCGTCCTTCAGTCCTTCGATCAAGGGCTCCACCGTCGGATCCCCGATCTGGGTGAGCGCGATGGTCGCAGCCACCCGCACCAGTTTCGACGTGTCCTTGAACAGGGCCATCAGCCCCTTCACGGCCTTCGGGTCGCCGATCCGCCCCAGCGCCTCTGCTGCGATGGTGCGCACGGACCCGTCCCGGTCCCGCAAGGCGGCGATCAAGCCATCGACTGCTCGTCTATCCTTGATCAGCCCCAACGCCTTGGCTGCGCCCTCCCGGACGCGCCAGCGCTCGTCCCGCAGGGCGGCCACCAGACGTTCGCCCGCCGCTGAGCCGATGGCCGCGAAGTCGTCCACTGCCCCGTCTCGGCATTCTTTAATGCTGTCCCCCAGCATCGGGATCAGGGCCTCGACGACGCGGGACCCGCCGATCCTCGCCAGCGCGTGGCTCGCGTGCATGCGGACCGACCAGTAATCGTCCTGCAAGGCCTCGATCAACGCGTCCGTCGCGGCCGGGTCGGCCAGCTTGATCAGGGCCTGTGCGGCCTCTTCCCGCGTGGCATCGTCCGGGTCCGCCAACGCTTCCAGCCAGTCCGCCAGTTTGTTCGCCATGGTTTACACGCCTTCTTTCATCGTGGGCGCGGGGCGCCAGCCCACCGCGGACAGGATGCCCCGCGCGTGAGACAGGATATTGGAATCGGTTTCGGTCTTCATCGCCGCCAGCAACGGCGCCGCGATCCGGAGGCCCATCTTGCTCAGGGCGGACGCAGCGGCGGCGCGAAGCCGGGTGTCCTTGAGGGCGCGGATGAGGGGCTGGATCGCACGATCGTCCCCGATCTCGGCAAGCCCGCCGATGGCAAAGATCTGCACTTCCATCTCTTCCACGTCCAGTGCGCCGGACTCGTCCCCGCAGACGGGAACCCTGCGCGCGTTGGCCGGGCGGTTATTCCCGGCGACCACATCAATCAAGATCGGGACGGCCCGCGGGTCCTTGAGCTTGCCCAGCGCGTCCACCGCGTAGGGTCTGACCGAGAGATCCGTCACGGCCTTC
This sequence comes from Nitrospirota bacterium, assembly GCA_005877855.1. Taxonomy (GTDB): domain Bacteria; phylum Nitrospirota; class Nitrospiria; order Nitrospirales; family NS-4; genus NS-12. The sequence goes on from VBOF01000255.1 coordinate 8,175, forward strand.
TCCAGGGCGTCGAACGCCGCGGGGTGACCGATGTTGCCGAGCGCCTTCGCCGCGTCCTGCCGGACCGCCATGTCGCGGTCGTGGAGCATCACCTCGCACAATGGCGCGACGGCTTCCTCGGCGCCGATTTTTCCCAACGCCTCGCAGGCATGGAGGCGCAAGATCCATTCCTCATGCCGCACGGCCGCCAGCAGGGTCGTCAGCGCCGGCCGCCCGATCTGGGCCAGGGCATCCGTCGCATCCACCCGCACCGCCTTGACCGAGTCCATGAGCAGCGGGATCAATTGACGCACGGGCCGCTCGTCTCCGAGGTTGCCCAGCGCCTTGGCGGCGTGCATCCGCACGATCCAGTTCTTGCTCGTCAGGCAGCCGATCAGCGGCTCCACCGCCTCAGGAGGCGCCACATCCTTGAGGATCGCCACAGCTGCCTCTTGCACGTTGCCGTTGGGGTCCTGCAAGGCCACGATCAGCGCCGGGGCAGCGGGCGGGCCGATCCTCCGCAAGGCGGTCGTCGCGGCCTCCCGCACGGCGCGATCCTCGTCGTGAAGCGCCTCCACGAGCGGGCCGACCGCCCGCGGGTCGCGGAACTCCCCCAGCAGCGTCGCCGCCTCTTCCCGCAGCGCCCAGTCCTCATCCTTCAGCGCCGCGATCTCCTCACGCACCCGATCACTCATACGCTAAAACGCTCACGTTAGCACACGGTTTTAAGACCGGTCAACAGCAGGGATACCG
>VBOF01000331.1 GCA_005877855.1 Nitrospirota bacterium
GTGGCCAAAACACGAAGGGCAGGCGCTCCAGTCGGAGTGCCTGCCCTCGTGAAAGACGCTGGGCGTGGCGCTTACTTGCCCTCGAAGCTCCGCTCGTAGTTGATCACGTACCAGGCCTCTTCCTCCGTGATCGCGGTCCCGATCAGCGGCACCATGCCGGTCCCCGCGCTCCCGTTCTTGATGACCCAGAACATCTCGCCGTCGGTCCGGTTCTTGTGGAACTTCGGATTCGTGAAGTTCCGTGGCGAGGGGTTCAGGATGACGCCAGCAGGGCCATCGCCCTTGCCGCTCGTTCCATGGCAATTGAAGCAAGTCCCCTTGCCCTCGTAGATAGCCTTCCCTTTCGCGATGTTCTCAGGCGTCTTCGGGATCGGGTTCTTCATCGCCTTGGCGTGACCGCGCTGATCACCTGGTACACGGGGGATCGTCGGATCCTTCTCCTCGGCAAAAGCCACTGCGGCCACCATCGCACACACCGACACTGCAATCAGACCTGCTCTCAGATAACCCATCTCACTCCTCCTTGTTGGTTAGACCTACCACCTTTAGGTTATGTATCTGCTCGATAAAACAGGCCAAAAGCCGCGACACTATAGCGTGGGCCTCCGCGGGTGTCAAGATGTTTTGAGAAGTTTGGTGGGCCGCGGTAGCCGGCCCTGCCGCGGTTGCGGCAAGCCGCGCCGCATTCCGGGCATCGTGCAGCCTAGCGTTTGTTGGACCTGGCCGGGTCTACTTTGCTGCGATCAAATGGCTCGGGGAAGTAGTCCGTGATCCGTCGCTGTGTAAACCCGCCGCGCCCGTCCTCCACCAGTACTTCGAGCGACGGCGCGAACTCCCAGAGGATCTGACGGCAGGCGCCGCAGGGGGGACAGCCACCGTTGGCCCCGCCCGCGATCGCGATCGTCCTGAACCCCCGCCGGCCTTCCGAGAGGGCCTTGAAGAGCGCGACCCGCTCCGCGCAGATTCCCAGGTACGTCGGACTCTCGATGTTACACCCCGTGAACACGGAGCCATCGTCGCACAGGAGCGCCGCCCCCACCCTGAACTTGGACGATGGCGCCACCGCCATCTCCATCGCCGCCCGTGCCCTGGTCAGCAATTGCGCTTTGTCCATCGTGCTCTACAGTCGGCTGATGATGTCCCGCAACAATCGTTCCATCAAAGGCGCCCGTTGCATGCCCATCGCCACAACTGTCTCGTGGGTCTTCCCGCCTGATTCCGCCCGACCGGCCATGTTCGTGACCAGGGAAAGGCCGAGGACCCGCAGCCCCAGGGACCGCGCCACGATCACTTCGGGCACTGTGGACATGCACACGACCTGCGCGCCCAGCATCCGCAACATCTGCGCTTCCGCAGGCGTCTCGTAACTCGGACCAGTGACCGCCGCGAGGGTGATGCGCTTCAGGAGGAGACCGTTCTTGCGCGCCATCTCTTCGGCCAACTGCAAAAGACCGGGGTCGTAGGCGTCGACCATCTCGACAAAGCGCCCTTCGGACCCGCCGATCCCGATGAGCGGATGGTCCCCCATCAAGTTCAGGTGATCGGCGATCAAGACCAACTCGCCCGGCTCAACCCCCTGCAATCCGCCGGACGCGTTGGTGACCACCAAGGTCTTCACCCCGCATGCGGCGAGGACGCGCACGGGAAAGGTCACTTCCTCGAGGGACCAGCCCTCATAGCGATGGGCTCGGCCCTGCAGGATGGCCGTGAGCGGCCCCCAGCTTTGATCGAGAATTAACGAGCCCGCATGTCCTTCCACGGAACATCGGGGAAAGCCGGGAATCTCTGCATAAGGGATGCTCGTCGATGTCCCACTGCGCCCGGCGATCGGCCCCCATCCTGATCCCAACACCAGTCCCACCGCGGGCGTGCCGGCGTAGCGGTCCCGCACTGTCCGCACCGCCTGCTCGATGCGCTGCTTCATGGACAGTCCCGTGGGCATCTGCACGACACCCGGCCTCAGGGCGTGAAGACGATTTCCCTGACGACTTGGCCCCGAGCTCCGAACGGGCCCTGGAGCTTCCCGTTGAGCATCACGCGGACCCCGCCGGCGTTGCCGAGTGTCAGCGCCAGCCGCTCCTGAGCCTTCCACTTGACGCGGTCGCCGGGATTCAACAGCACTTCCTGGGGAGCGGCACGGTCGGTCTGCACCTTGACCCAGCACCGCTCGATGGCCTCGAC
>VBOF01000256.1 GCA_005877855.1 Nitrospirota bacterium
TGAAAATTCAAAAGCAGGCGCAATTCCTCGAAGATCGCGACATCATGAATGGCTTGGGCTTCGTCCACCACCAGAACGGTATCCCTGCCCTTGTTCAGATTCTGCAGCAGGTGATCGTTCAAGGCATGGACCATGTCCAACTTGGTTCCGCTCTTATCGACGCCCAACTGGTAGAGGATTTCTTTAATGAACTCAGATACTTCAAAGCTGGGATTGGCGACCAGCGCCAGGTCATATCGCTCGTGGGAGAGGTGTTGGATCAGGGTACGACTCAGCAGGGTTTTCCCGCATCCAACCTCCCCTGTCAACATCAGGGCCCCTTTCCTCGCCTCGACGCCGTAGAGAAGGCGATGGAGCCCCTCCTCATGCTGCGGAGAGGGGAAATAAAAATGGGGGTCAGGAACGTTGTCGAATGGAGCCCGTTTGAGCTCCCAGTACTCTTCGTAATGCAAGGTTTGTTCTTGGACCCCCTTCGTTTATTCGAGGGCAAACTCTTCCAATGAAAAACCACTATATCAATTAGGACCGAAGGTGTCAACAAATAGCGAGGAAAAATAAGGAGTTATTAAGGCAAGTCGCAGTTTGCCCATGAGCTCAACCATCGTTTCAAGTTTTGTCCTTCGCTTTCCTCCCGCCTTCTGGCTCCTCCGCTCCCCAAGATGACCCTTGTGATCTGACGACCTGACTGGCAGGTCACCTGAAGGCCGGCTGGAGTACCCATGATCGAGACGGCACCATGGCGATCCGTCCGCAGCAGGGCAATCCCAAGCCGGCTATATGCGTCCACCATCGCCGGGGACGGGTGCCCATAGGCGTTCGCCTGCCCGACTGAAACCACGGCCAGCTGTGGATTCACAGCCCTCAGGAAAGGCTCGTTCACGGACCCCTTGGCCCCATGATGGGGCACCTTCAGCACAGCCGCCTTCAAGGGTTCGGATAGCCGGGCCAACCTGCTTTCGGCTTCCGATTCGATATCGCCGGTGAAGAGGACGTTGAGCACATGAGCTTGACAGCTTCCGAGCGCGAGGGCCCCGTCGGCCGCTGTGACGGCCCGGACAGGTACGTGGCGCTCCGTCACGATGCGCTCGAGTCGATGGAGGAAAGCGACTTCGCGTGCCACCCCGTTCGTCCAGAGCTGCCCCACGTCGAACTTGCGCAGAACGAAGGCCAGGCCGCCGACGTGATCCAGTTGGGGATGCGTGGCCACGACCACATCGAGCCGTCGAATCCCCCGATCCCAGAGCACCGGCGCGATCACCATGCGTCCCGCATCATAGGATTCGAACGCCGCTCCTCCATCAATCAGCATGGCTCGACCATCCGCCGTTTCGACCAACGCCGCATCTCCCTGCCCCACGTCGAGGAACGTGACGCGGAACGTTCCCGCGGCCGGCAGGTCACGCGGCGACCAGACCCAGAGCAGCAACAGCCCCCCAGCCAAAGCCCCGGCGAGCCGACCAGCCCCAAACCGCCACCAGATCAAGGCGACTCCGAGCAGCAGAAAGAAGCCAGCCATTTGCCAGACCGGCGGCGAAGCGACCCTAAGCTCAGCACCCGGCACAGCCGCACAGGTCTGCACGACCCACACGAGCACCTCCAGCAAGGGGCGCACCACGGCGGCGCCGACCAACTCCCCTCCGGCTCCGCTCAACAGGGTCGCCAGGCACACCAGCAGCCCGACAGGCAGCACGAGGAACCCGACAAGCGGGACGACCAGCAGATTCGACAGCCCTCCGACCCATGCCACCTGATTGAAGTACGTCGCCACGAGGGGAGCGCTCGCCAGCGTGACGACCAAGCTCACGAGCAGGACATCCACCGTTCCGGCCTTCAGGGCCTCCCACGTCCTGCGTTCTCGGAAAGCACCGAGCGTCGTCTCCTCGTCACGCGGACGACGGATCTTCATGAGCATGATGATGACCAGCACCGAAACAAACGACAACTGGAATGAAATGTCGAACGGCGCCAAGGGATCCCACGCCACAATGCCCACGAGCGCCAGGGCGAGGCCGTACCCGATGCTGTGGCTCCGGCCTACCAGCACGGCGGCGAGGGCGACAAGGGTCATGATCAGCGACCGGACCGTCGCCACTTCTGCGCCGCCCAAGAGGGCATAGCTTGTGACTGGCAGGATCGTCGCGGCGGCGGCCACCCGCGTGGCCGTCGTACGCCGGCTCAGGCGCAGCAGCCACCGCGCCGGGAGCCCCAGCATCCCCCGATGCACTCCCCAAAACACCACGACCCCGATCAGCCCCAAGTGCGACCCCGAGATCGAGAGGATGTGCGTGGTGCCGGACGCCATGAACGCATCCCGAATATCCTGGCTCAGGTACCCGCTTTCTCCGGTCACCAGAGCTAGGTAGATCCCTGCAATCGGATCTTCCAAGGTCCGGAGCGCCGCGTCACGAATCCGGGCCCGCCCTTGATCCACTGCGGCCAGCAGCGAGGAGAACCCGCGCGCCAAAATCCTGAGCCCGGCTCCATCAGGATGCAACCCGACGCTTCCGACCGCGTGGACACCGGCCCGCCGCAGGTGCGCACCGTAATCGTACCCGGCAGGGTTCCACAGTCCCCTGGGTGGATGGAGGCGCGTCGTGAACTCGATCACATCGCCGACGACCAAGGGCGGGACCGAGCCGCGGACCGTCAGCCTGATTCGGCCGCCGACCGGCACGGTCCGATTCGGCAGGGCCAGTCGCTGGACGGAAACAAGGACCACCGCGCGGTCGGGCCCGAAACGGACCGGTTCTGCGACCACCCCGATGACATCGACCTTCTGCGCGCCGACCGCGCCGATCCAGGCAGGCGGTTCGGCTTTCATCTGCGCCAGCGCCGCGCTCGCCAGGCCGGACAGCAAGACCCCGAACACCAGGCAACCGAACCCGGGGGAGCATCGGCCCACCAAGGACAGCCACAGCACGCCGCCGAGGACCAACACGACGAGGCTGGCTATGGAAACGGGGAAGTAGGCGACGTATGAACCGAGGAAGACTCCGAGGAGCAGCGCGCACGACAGGACAGCCAAGGGGCGAGCCGTGAACGCGTGCACGGCGGGTGTTGAAGACGGGATCAGGCTTCGCCGACCTCCGTGCGCAGGACGCGGGCCAGATGCTGGGCGATCTCCTGGACGCGATGAGGGTCTTCCGTTTCCACCAGGATGCGCACCAGTGGCTCTGTGCCTGAGTAGCGGACTAGGATGCGCCCGCACCCGTTCAACGAGGCATCATGCGCGCGCAAGGCCTGCTGGAAGGCCGGGATGCCGGCGAGGTCCTTCTTCTCGCGGACGCGGACATTGACCAGCGTGTGCGGGTACAGCCGGATCTGCTCGGCAAGCTGAGACAGCGACTTTTCCGTGCGGCGCATCAGGGCCATCACCTGGAGCGCCGAAACGAGCCCATCGCCCGTGGTGTTGTGGTCCAGGAAGATGATGTGCCCCGACTGCTCTCCACCGAAGTTGTAGTCTTCGGCCAACATGCGCTCGAGAATGTAACGGTCCCCCACGGCCGTCCGGACTACCTTGATCCCGGCGTTGGTCATCGCCTGTTCCAAGCCCAGATTGCTCATGACGGTCGTGACCATGGTCTTGCGAGCCAGTTGGTCGTGTTTTTTCAAGTCCAGGGCAAGCGCACCCAGGATCTGATCGCCGTCCACGGTACGCCCGTCTTCGGAGACAAACACGGCCCGATCCGCATCCCCGTCGTGCGCGACGCCCAGCGCGGCTCCCTCCCCTTTGACAGTTTCTTGCAGGACATGGGGGAACACCGATCCGCACTCGCGGTTGATGTTCATACCGTCAGGCTTGTCGCCCAGCACGGTCACCTCCGCCCCGAGCTCCCGGTAGATATGGGGCGCGACCTTATACGCGGCCCCGTGCGCGCAGTCCACCACCACCTTGAGTCCTTCCAGGTCAAACCCCTTGGGCAGGGACCGTTTGACGAACTCAATGTAGCGCCCTTCCGCGTCATCGATCCGGAAGGCCTTTCCGATATCGGACGCCGTCGGGCGCAGGGAATCAATGCTCCCCGAGACGACCAGTTCCTCGATCTGGCGTTCGACCTCGTCGGGAAGCTTTAGCCCGTCGCGGGAAAAGAATTTGATGCCGTTATCCTCATAGGGATTGTGGGAGGCTGAAATCATGACGCCCGCGTCGGCCCTCAAGCTTCTCGCCAAAAACGCAATGGCCGGTGTCGGCATGGGGCCGACCAGTAAGACGTCCACGCCCATCGAGCAGATGCCTGACGTCAGCGCGGACTCGATCATGTAACCGGAGAGCCGCGTGTCCTTTCCGATGACGATGCGATGGCGGCCCGGCCTGGTCTTGAACACATGCCCCGCGGCACGGCCCAGTTTCAAGGCCGTCTCGCTGGTCATCGGTTCGACGTTGGCAACGCCTCTGATCCCATCGGTCCCAAACAGCCGACGCATCTCTCGTTCCTCCCGTGAAGACGTTAACCGTTAACCGTTAATCGTGTAACGAGGATATGCAACGATCGTCACCTTCGAGCGCTTCGCGTTTAACGTTTAACGAATAACGGTTAACGGGCATTTGGTCTCGGAGGCTCTGCGCCACGCCCGCCACATCCTTCATCTGTCTAACGGAATGAACGCGGACCACGTGGGCGCCCTGGAACACTCCGACCGCCACCGCGGCGGCTGTCCCCCACTCGCGCTCCTCCACCGGACGCCTCAGCATAGCACCCACGAAGGACTTGCGCGACGGCCCGATGACGATCGGGCGGTCCAGCCCGCGAAGTGCCGGGAGCCCGCCAAGGAGTGCGACGTTATGATCCAAGGTTTTTCCGAACCCGAACCCGGGGTCGACGGCAATCCGCTCGACCTCGATGCCATCCGCCACGGCTGCTTCAAGCCGCGACCGGAGGAAGTCGTAGACCTCCTCCACGACCGCGGCATACGCCGGATGGTCCTGCATCGTCGCCGGGATTCCCTGCATATGCATGAGGATGAGACCGGCCTGCGCCTTGGCCACCACATCGGCCATATCCGGATCATTCCGCAGTGCGCTTACGTCGTTGATGATCGCCGCGCCGGCGTCCAGCGCCCGCCGGGCCACTTCTGCCTTCGTCGTATCCACCGAGATAGGAATCCGGATCCGCCCGGCCAGGGCTGTAAGCACCGGCAAGACGCGGGCCAGCTCAACGTCCAATGGCACCGGCTGGGAGCCTGGGCGCGACGACTCGCCCCCGAGGTCCAGCAGATCCGCTCCTTCCGCCTCAATCTGCTCGGCACGAGCAACGGCTGCCTCCACGCTGAGATAGCGCCCGCCATCGGAGAACGAGTCAGGGGTGACGTTCAGCACCCCCATGATCAACACCCGTTCCTGGACCGGGAGGGTATACTCTCGCGCCCTCCATCTTACCGGCGTCGCGGAGTGGTCCATCGTCAATGGTCCTACGGTTGATGAGACACGCGGAACCGGCAAAAGTTACATGCGGGACGAGCAGTGCGAGTTGGGAACGTCCCGCGTGGACGGGACATGCGTCAGGCGGACATCCCTTGGGGTTCCTGCGACAGCGCTCCTTGGATGATCTGGTCGATCTCAGCGGCTTCCAGCACTTCTTTCTCGAGGAGCGCTTCGGCCAGCGCCTTCAGGGCGGCTATGTTCTCGCGCAGTATGCGTTTGGCGCGCTCGTAGTTTTCGGTGACCAGCCGCTTCACCTCGGTATCGATCTTGAGGGCGATGTCCTCGCTGTAATCCCGCCGCGTGGCGATTTCCCGCCCGAGGAAGATCTCTTCGTCCTTTTTCCCGAAGGTCAGCGGTCCCAGTTCATCACTCATGCCCCACTCGCAGACCATCTTCCTGGCCAGGTCGGTCGCCCGCTCGATATCGTTGCCGGCCCCGGTCGTAATTTGCTTGAACACCAGCTCCTCGGCAACGCGCCCGCCCATCAGAATGGCCAGGTTGTTGTACAGAAACTCCTTCGAGTAGCTGTGCCGGTCATCCACTGGCAATTGCATCGTCAACCCCAGCGCCCGCCCTCTGGGAATGATGGTGACCTTGTGGACCGGATCGGTCCCAGGCAGGAGCTTGGCCATGAGCGCATGGCCGGCCTCGTGATAGGCCGTGGTCCGCTTCTCCTGCTCGGTCAAGACCATGCTCTTGCGCTCGACACCCATCAGGACCTTGTCCTTGGCGAACTCGAAGTCCTTCAACTCGACCGCAGTCTTGTTCAACCGCGCCGCCAGCAGCGCTGCCTCGTTCACCAGGTTCTCGAGGTCGGCCCCCGAGAAGCCGGGCGTCCCCCTGGAAATCACTTCGAGGTCCACGCCTTTGGCGAGCGGCACCTTCTTGGTGTGCACTTTGAGGATCTCCGAGCGCCCACGCACGTCCGGCCGGTTGACCGTGATCTGCCGGTCGAAGCGGCCTGGCCTGAGCAGAGCCGGATCGAGCACATCCGGCCGATTGGTGGCGGCAATGAGGATAACCCCCTCGGTCGTATCGAAGCCGTCCATCTCGACCAGGAGCTGGTTGAGCGTCTGCTCGCGCTCATCATGGCCGCCCCCCAGGCCGGCGCCGCGCAGCCGGCCGACGGCGTCGATCTCATCGATGAAGATGATGCACGGGGCGTGCTTCTTGCCCTGCTCGAACAGGTCGCGCACACGGGAGGCGCCCACGCCGACGAACATCTCCACGAAGTCCGAGCCGCTGATGCTGAAGAACGGCACGCCCGCTTCGCCAGCGATCGCTTTGGCCAGGAGGGTCTTGCCCGTCCCCGGCGGGCCGACGATCAAGACGCCCTTCGGAATGCGCCCGCCCAGCTTCTGGAATTTATGAGGATCCTTGAGGAACTCGATGATCTCGACGACTTCTTCCTTGGCCTCATCAATCCCGGCCACGTCGGAAAATGTCACCTTCTTGCGGTCTTCCGTCAGGAGTCTCGCGCGGCTTCGGCCGAAAGACAGCGCCTTGTTGCCGCCGATCTGCATCTGCCGCATCAAAAAGAACCAGAGCCCCAGGAAGAGGATGAACGGGCCCCACGTCACGAGGAGCGTGACGTACCACGGGTTGTCTTCCGGCGGCTTGGCGTTGATCGTGACGTGATGGTCCCGGAGCACCTTGACCAGATCGGGGTACTCGACCATATAGGTCCTAAACGGCCGCCCGTCTTTGAACAGGCCGTTGATGTAATTGCCGCGGATGGTGACCTCCCGGACATCACCCTGCTCGACCCTGCTCACAAACTCGCTGAACTTGACCTCCTCGTCCGGGGACTGCCCCTGGAAGGTGAACAGGTTGAACAACAGGATCATGAACAGGCCGACGACGACCCAAAAGATGAGGTTTTTCACGCGGGAATTCATCCTAACCCCCCACGAATGGGTTCATCCTAACATACCACCCAATCAGACACAATACGCCCGCCGTTACACGGGCTCCCCTTCTTCACTCACTTTCTCCAGCACGGCCAGGTAGGGAAGGTTACGATACTTCTGCTGATAATCCAGTCCGTATCCGATCACGAACTTGTTGGGGATATGGAACCCCACATAGTCCACCACCACCTCGACCTGGCGGCGGGCCGGTTTGTTCAGCAGGGCGCAGACCTTGATCGACTTCGGTTTCTTGGCGCCGAGTTTTTTCCGAAGGTGCTGGATGGTGCGGCCGGAGTCCACGATATCCTCGACGAGCAACACGTCCCGGCCGGCGATATCCTCCGTCAATTCCGTCAACACCTTGATCTTCCCCTTCGCCTTCGAGCGTCCCGTGTAGCTGGAGACCACCATGAAATCCACCCGGAGGGGAAGGCGGATCGCCCGAGCCAGGTCTGCGTAGAAGGCAAAGGCGCCCTTCAGAATCCCCACCAGGATCAGGTCCTTCTGGGCGTAATCAGCCGTGATCTGTCGTCCCAGTTCCCGGATGCGCGTCCGCATCTCTTCCTGGGTGACGATGGGTTTGCCGAAGATGCCTTCCACCCCTGACATCAGTCTTCCTTCTCAAGCTTCAGCGTGACGACACGGGTGGTCGCCTGCCCAGCCAGGAACCGCTCATCACCCCGATATCCGACCACCCAGACGATCCCGGCGGGCGCGACCGCCAGCGGAACTTCGGCGCGTCGCGTTCGCGGAATTTTCTGATCCACAAAGAAGTCTTGGAGTTTCTTGCGATGCCCCTTCATTCCAGACGGGCAGAACCAGTCTCCCGGCCGCCAGTTCCGCACTGTCAGCGGGCCACCCAGCCGGTCCGCATCCACCACGAGCACCGAGCGACCATCCGCCCGGCCTTTGACCGGCTCGCCGCCTTCGAGCGCGAGGAGACGCGGGCCCTCTTCACCGAGCCGGACTGCTCCGGGAACCGACAGCGACACTCCGGTTGCCCAGTTCGCACCGGCACTGGCCCGTCCCCCCACTCCGCTCCGTCCCACCGTCGTGAGGGCTCCGTCCCGTTCCACGACGATCCCGCCAGGCAGATCCAGCTTTGCGCCGTGTCGCGCGCCCACGACGCGCGCGAGCACGTCACTCACATGTCGAAAGGTCAGGCCTACGGCTGACCCGTGGACCACACTCAGCGCCCGCCGGATCAGCCGCCGCTGGAGCCCGAGCGGTTCCTGCGCCAGCCGCTCGCCCTGCAAGACCACACGACCAGAGGCGACGTCTTTCACCACCGCCTTCCACCGTTCCCGCTCAAGATCGTCCAGGAGAGCGGCGTCGGCCGCCAGGATCTCAGCCGCTCGCGCCAGTCCCTGGACAATCCGGGGATTGAACGTGCGCAAGAGGGGTACGATCTCATGCCGGATCCGATTGCGGCGGTAGACCCGCGCCGCATTCGAGGCGTCGGTGCGATAGGCAACCCCCCGCGAGGCCAGATAGTCCAGGACCTGTTCCCGTGTCACGCCCAGAAGCGGCCGAATGACGCCATCGCCACGTTGCGCCGGAATGCCGGCCAGGCCACTCGTTCCCGACCCACGCAACAGCCACATTAGTATTGTTTCGGCCTGGTCATCGGCCGTGTGGCCAGTCGCCACAGCGGTCAAGCCGTGTTCCCGTCGCACGCGCGTAAAAAACGCATACCGCGCGTCCCGAGCTTGGCTCTGCAACGCCTGGCCTGAGCGGGGTACCAGATGCACCCGCTCAACATGCGCGGGCAGGCTCAACGTGTTCCCCAGATCTCGCACGTACGCCTCGTCCTTCTCCGATTCCTCGCCGCGCAGGCTGTAATTGACATGCGCGATATGTAGGTCGAGCCCAGGCAAGACCCCCCGTTGCCGCAGCTCGTGCAGGACCAGGACGAGACACACGGAGTCGGGTCCGCCGGAGACGGCCACGAGCACGCGGTCGTCGGGACGGAGCAGCTTCTTTTGCCGAACCGCTGCCACGACCTGCCGGAAAACAGGATGAGGAGCAGTGTTGCGCCCGAGAGCCATAGGCTCCACCTTCATGACGACGGCCGGGCCGGCACGCCGGCTACCCCTCGCAGGATGTCACGCGTGCGGGCCACATCGGCTGCGATTTGCAGGGCGAGACCGTCCGCCGATTCGAACGCCTGATCGCCCCGCAGCCGCTCGTGCACCAGGATCGTCACGCGACACCCGTACAGGTCACGTCCGCCGTCCAAGAGATAGGTTTCGATCGGCGGGAGCACGCGTCCCTCCGGCGGGTGCAGATTCGCCGTCGGGTACCCCAACTCCCCGCCGCGCCGGTTCCCGTGGATCACGGTTCCCCGCAGCGTGTACGGCCGCCCCAGCAGGGTGGCCGCTTCCGCCATCGCCCCAGCCTGCACCAGATCGCGGATCCGGGTCGAGCTCACCGGCGCGCCCTCCAGCACCACCGGCGCAATGGCGTGCACGGTAAAACCAAGCCGGGGTCCCGCTGCCGTCAGGCTCTGAATCGTCCCCAGCCGCTCCTTGCCGAACCGGAAGTTCTGACCCACAAACAATTCCCGGGTCCCCAGCCCGTCTCGCAAGACCTGCACCATGAACTCGTCGGGCGTCTGGGCCGCGAACTCACGGGTAAACGGCAGGCGAACGACGACATCCACTCCGGCTTCTTCGAGAAGGGCCAGCTTTTCCTCAGGATCACTCAGAAACTTGAGCTCCACGCCGGGCGCCAGCACCCGGAGGGGATGCGGCTCGAAGGTCAGCACGACGGCCGTGCCCTGTTGCAGCCGGACTCGATCTCTGGCCAACTTCAACACGGCCTGGTGCCCGACGTGCACGCCATCGAAATTGCCGATGGTCACCACCGGGAACCGCAGGCCTGCGCAATCCTGGAGGCGCTCCAGCACCCTCATTCGTGCAAGGCCCGGGCGGCTTCCTTGGCAAAATAGGTCAGGATCAGGTCGGCGCCGGCTCGATGGATGGCCAGCAAGGTCTCGAGCATGGCCCGCCGTTCGTCCAGCCATCCAAGCTGAGCGGCTGCCTTGATCATGCTGTACTCCCCGCTCACCTGGTACGCGGCGATCGGACGGTTGAAGGCCTGCCGCGCCGCATGAACGACATCCAAATACGGCAGGGCCGGCTTGATCATCACGATGTCGGCCCCCTCCTGGATGTCCAGCTCGATCTCCCGAAGCGCCTCACGCAGGTTGGCCGGATCCATCTGGTAGGACTGTCGGTCTCCGAACTTCGGACTGGAGTCCGCCGCCTCCCGGAACGGCGCGTACAGACAGGAGGCGAACTTCGCGGCATACGCGAGGATCGGCACCTGGGAGAAGCCCTCGCCGTCCAGCGCCTGCCGGATCGCTCCGACGCGGCCATCCATCATATCGGAGGGCGCCACCATGTCGGCGCCGGCCCGGGCATGGCTGAGAGCCATCTTCTGCAGACAGGCCAGCGTCTCATCGTTCACGACCTGGCCGTCTTTCACGATGCCGCAATGGCCGTGCGTCGTGTACTCATCGACGCAGACATCGGTGATCACCATCAAGTCGGGAACCGTGTCTTTCACCGCGCGCACCGCGCGAGGCACGATGCCGTCCGGCGCCCACGCCTCCCTGCCGATCTCGTCCTTGCGCGCGGGGATGCCGAACAACAGGATGGCCGGCACGCCCAAGGCTTGGACCTCCCCCGCGTCCTTGATCAGATGATCCACCGACACCCGCCACTGTCCGGGCATGGCGCCGATCGGCTGGCGCACGTCCCGTCCTTCCATGACGAAGAACGGCGCGATCAGGTTGTCCACCGACAACCGCGTCTCCCGCACCAGCCGGCGGAACCCGGCGGTCGCCCGGAGGCGGCGCAATCGGTCTTGGGGAAAAGGCATGAGCGCGCTCCTATTTGCGCGGCAGGTTGGTCAAGAAGACCACGAGGTCCCGGACGGAGAGCATGCCCACGAGCTTTCCGCTGCGCGAGACCCCCAAATGGCGCACGTGAGACTGGGCCATGAGATCGTTCGCGTCCAGCAGCGTCTTGTTCTCATCGATCATCAGCACCGGCGCCGACATGATCTGGTCCACGGTGGCTTTGGCCGGATCAAGCCCGCCGGCCACGCACCGACGGACAATATCCGTGTCGGTCAGGATCCCGATGATCTCGCCCCCCTTCGTGATGAAGAGACTCCCGATGTTGTGGTCCCGTAACTGTTCCGCCGCCACTCTAATGGTCGTGTCCCGATCCGCCCTCCGGATTTTTTCCACCGGGATCATCACCGATTTAACCGGCACCATGCTGCTCCCTCCTCTCCGAGCTTGCTGGGATAATCAGTACCTCCCGCGATCTCTTCCCGTTCGATGAAGACTCACACATCACACGATGAATGCGCAAAATGGCTGACGATGGCCTCCGCCAGCGCCGGAATGGTATTCTCCTTGGACCGGATCCCCACCTTCAGCCCGCAGGACTCCGCAGTCTCCGCCGTGATCGGACCGATGCAGGCCACGACCGCGTTCGCCGTCAACGCGGACGCTTCAGCCCGGTCGGCGAACAGTTCGACGTAGTTGCGGACCGAGGACGAACTCGTAAACGTGACCACGCCGACCTCACGACGGCGGAGCTGCTCCTTCAACGCCTTCCCATCAGCCTCCGGACGGACGGTGCGGTAGGCGACCGCCACCGTCACGTCGGCTCCTCGGGCGCGCAGTTCCTCCGGCAGGAGGTCCCGCGCCACTTCGGCGCGCGGAATCAGGATGCGGACGCCCTTCACGTCTTCCTTCTTGAAGGCCTCGAGCACGCCCTCCGCCTGGTACTCGTCGGGAACCACGTCCGCCTTGAATCCCTGCCCCGCCAACGCCTCGGCAGTCCTCGGCCCGATCGCACCGAATCGTGCGCGTCCCAATGCGCGCGCGTCCCGACCGAGGGCGCGCAGCCGCTCGAAGAAAAACCGCACGCCATTGACGCTGGTAAAGATCACCCAGTCGTACCGCGCGAGATCGCCGATCGCCCGATCGAGCGGACGCCAGTCGACGGGCGGGACGATCGCAATCGTCGGCATGGTAAGCACGCGCGCGCCATAGCCCGCCAGCAGGTCGGCGAATTCTCCCGCCTGCTCGCGGGGACGCGTGACGAGCACCGTCGTGCCGAACAGCGGCCGGGACTCGAACCAGTTGAGCTTCTCGCGCAACCGCACGACCTCCCCCACCACGATGACCGTAGGCGGCTCCAGCTTCGCCGCCTCCGCCTTCCGCACGATGTCCGCCAGCGTGCCGATGATGGTGAGCTGCTCGGCCCGCGTGCCCCACCGGATCAAGGCCACCGGGGTCGTCGCCGGACGGCCGGCTGCCGTCAGGTGAGCCACGATGGCCGGCAGATTTTTCATCCCCATCAGGAAGACGACGGTGCCGCTCGTCGAGGCCAGACGGTCCCACTCGACCGTGGGCGACGGCTTCAGCGGATCTTCGTGGCCGGTGACCAGGGCGACGCTCGAGGCCAGCGTCCGGTGCGTGACCGGGATGCCCGCGTAGGCGGGCGCCGCGACAGCGGAGGTGACGCCCGGCACCACCTCGAAGGGAACGGCGGCTTCGGCGACCGCCTCGGCCTCCTCTCCGCCGCGGCCGAACACAAAGGGATCGCCCCCTTTCAAGCGCACCACGATCTTGCCGGCCCGTGCGCGGTCGATCATCAGCCGGTTGATCTCGGCCTGATCGCCGTACTCCCCGCGACCCCGCCGGCCGACGTAGATCCGCTCGGCCTCGGGCCGCACATGCTCCAGCAGGGCCGGGTTCGCGAGATAATCGTAGATGACCACCTCGGCCTGCTCCAGGCATTCCTTCCCGCGAAGGGTCAACAACTTCGGGTCCCCCGGCCCGGCGCCCACCAGATAGACTTTGCCGATCTTCATCAGGCCCTTCCGTAGATCTCCTTGAGGATCTCGTCGCCCCCGTGTGCGAGCAATCGTTCCGCCAGCCGGACACCGAGCCGCTGCGCGTCG
>VBOF01000332.1 GCA_005877855.1 Nitrospirota bacterium
CGTCTATGTGAAAGGCGGCGGGTGCCACGGCTATCAATACGGCATGTCCTTCGAGACGAAGACGGCGGACGATGACACCATCGTCGAAGCTGGCGGCGTGAAGGTCATCATGGATTCCCAGAGCGCCCCATTGCTGTCCGGTTCGGAAGTGGATTACGTGGACAGTGTGCAGGGATCCGGCTTCGCGATCAAGAACCCGCAAGCCAAGACCACGTGCGGCTGCGGCAGCTCGTTCAGCGCCTGACGTGCTATAGGGGAAGTCCTTTCCCTGAAGGATGTCTGTAGGGGCGTACGGCCGTACGCCCCTACGCCGTTCCTTCAAGCATGTCGGTCTCCATGCACACCGTTCGACTCACCAAGCGACTCGAATTTAGCGCCGCCCATCGCTATCACAATCCCGCGTGGCCTGAGGAGCGCAATCGAGCCATCTTCGACCGGCACAACAACCCGCACGGGCATAATTATCTCTTAGAGGTGACCGTCTGCGGCGCCATCGACCCGGTGACCGGCATGGTGATCAACCTGTACGACCTGAAGCAGGTGCTGGAGCAGGTGCTGGTCGAGTTCGACCACAAGAGCTTGAACGAGGACACGCCGTATTTCAAGGATCGCATCCCGACCACGGAGAATTTCGCCGTGGTGCTCTGGGACAAGATCGGTGAGCAATTACGGGGGGCGCGGTTAGTGGCCCTCCGGCTGTTCGAAGAGGAGGACCTTTCCGTGGACTACGAAGGACGGCGCAGAGGCAAGAGTTCAGAGGTCTATCTGACCCGCCGGTATCGGTTCGCGGCGGCCCATCGGCTGCACACCGACGCGTTCTCGGAAGAGCAGAACTACAGGGTCTTCGGCAAGTGCAACAACCCCAACGGGCACGGCCATAATTACACGCTGGAAGTCACGCTCCGCGGAGAGATCAAGCCCGAGACGGGCATGGTCACCGACCTGGAGCGCCTGGACCGGACGGTGGAGGAGCGGGTGTTGAAGCGGTTCGACCACCAGCACCTCAACTACGATGAGGCCTTTGCCGACAAGGTGACGACCGGGGAGAACCTGGTGGTGCTGCTCTGGAATCTCTTGGAGAAGGCCGTCCCTGCCGGCACCCTGCACAAGATTGGGCTGGTCGAGACCCGTGACAACTACTTTGAGTATGCCGGACCTGGTGTGGAGCGAGCGTCATGAGCAGACACAGAGACCTGGCTGGGTCAGAAACGGCCGAATTGCAAGCCCTAGTCGAGCAGCTACTCAGCCTTCTCGGTGAGGATCCGACCCGCGAAGGGCTCTTGAAGACGCCCGAGCGGGTTGCCAAGGCGCTCCGGTTCTTCACGCAAGGCTATCAGCAGGATGTTGAAGAGGTCTTTAACGGTGCTCTCTACTCGGTCAAGTACGATGAGATGGTGGTGGTCCGCGACATCGACTTCTTCAGTCTCTGCGAACACCACCTATTGCCTTTTTACGGTAAGTGCCACGTCGCCTATATCCCCAACGACCGTGTGGTGGGACTCAGCAAGATCCCGCGGCTTGTGGAGGTGTTCAGTCGTCGCTTGCAGGTACAGGAACGCTTGACGGTGCAGATCGCCGAGACCCTGCAGGAGAAACTGAACCCACAGGGAGTCGCCGTCGTCATCGAAGCGCGTCACCTCTGCATGATGATGCGCGGCGTGGAGACGCCCAACGCCGTGGCCGTGACGAGTTCCATGCACGGGGTATTCTTAAACCAGCAGAAAACCCGCGAAGAGTTTCTGACGTTGATCCGGCGGGGCAGTTCCGGGGAAGTCGTCTAAGCCTTCAGTAGCAAGCTCTGGATCGCGCGGTCCAAGTCAGCCAAGTCCACCTTCCCTTCCCGCTTTTGGACCAGTTTGCCTTGGGCGTACAGGTGAGTGGTCGGGTAGGTCTCGAACGTGTAGCGCTTCTTGATCTCCCGGCAGGCTCCCGGGACGTGCATTTTGGCCTTGCCGAATTTGACGCGGCCGTTCAAGCGCGGCGCGAGGTCGGCCAGCACGCCGTCCATGAACGCGCAGCCCTCGCAGTTGGCGATGCCAAATACCACCACCGCAGCGGGGCT
>VBOF01000257.1 GCA_005877855.1 Nitrospirota bacterium
CGCTCGTACCCTGCCGTCTCGATCAGCGCGTCGTTCAGGGCTTTAAGTTGGCTGAGCACCTCCCGGCGCGCCTCCGGGGTCAGCGTGACGGCGAACTGTGCAGTGGCTTGGTTGCAGGCAGCGCCTAACGCGCTCGCTTCGTGCATGAGGGCACGATAATTCGGCGCACAGGCGGTTGACGCACACAGGAGGAACGCAAATGCGATGAGGCGGGCAGCAGCCCACTTTCCCACGGCCGTATTATGCCACAACCCCTCACCGCCCTGATTCCTTTTCGACGAGGTGGGCCGCCAGATACCGAGCCTTCTGCAATGCAGACGAGCCGGCCGTCAGCGCGGGATCAAATTCCAGCCCCGTGTTGTCTCCGCACTGCCAGATCTCCTTGGCGGCCAGCTCCTCGATGATTTCCCTCCCGTCGGGACTCTGGAGACGGAAGCGGACCGTGACTCTCTGATGCGCCTTCAAATGCTGGCGCATAGAGACCGCGACGCCGCTGCGGCTCAAGTTGCACACGCTCCCCCAGTACACGTCAGCGCTGCCGGCCAGCAAGATATCGACGCGCGTCAGAAGGTGGTAGCGCGGCATCCGCCGCCGCTCTCCGACTATCGTCCCGACAGACTTTGGGGTTGACTCCATTTCCTGCCTGCTCCTCATTCTACTGGCGCTTACTCAGCTTTTCGAGCGGAAATCGTGAGCCGCCTGCCGGTAAGTTCAACGAAGCGGGCCGGCGTTCTCGCACCCCGTCGTCTCGACCGCGCCCGCTCGCTGCTCAAGCGGACTGCGAGACCCACGAGAATCGAGACTATCAAGAATGCGCCTACCTCCTGCATGCTACGCCTCTAGACTGCCGCACACCCTTATGATTGGGCCTCAACCGGGACGCTGGATTCGCGATGACCCTGCTCTCTCTCCTTAATCTCGATCCTCCGGTCGGCCATGTACAAGAAGACCGCGATGCCGATGGCGACCGCCACCAACGATGCTAGGATTGAGACGGTCACCGCCAAAAAGCCCACAAGCTGAAGCCCATCACCTAAGAGCTCCATGGATCCCCACCTTTCCCAACCCGCGTGTCGATCTTTCTCCCACCAATTACTACCAAGCGTGGTGCCATGCTCAAACCTGTCCACTTTTCGACCAAAATATGAACATTTGGCGTATCTTTTGCTCGACGCAGGCGTGCGAACGATGTGAAAGCTGGGCAGGCGGACCGTCGTAATGGTTCGAAAATGAACGGGAATGTTCCGGCTAGTCTTCCAAGAGTCGAAAGGCGCCCGCCCCGTCCTGGGGCAGCGTGATGCCGGCCTGGATGATGAAGATTAGGCCAGCATCAACGCGATCGCCCCCACGACCGGAAGGGTGTCGACTCCGGTGAGCAGGATCTGGCTGGCGATGACTCAGAAGACTTCGCACCGCCCGCGCCGCGCGGGCAAGAAGAGCTCAGGGCTTACCCTCTCGGGACGTTCTGCTTTTCCCAGTCCGCCAGGAATTTCTTCAAGCCGACGTCGGTCAGGGGATGCTGGACGAGCTGCTTGAAGACGGCAAACGGCATGGTGCAGATGTCCCCGCCGATCTTGGCGGCCTCCACCACGTGCCGAGGATGGCGCACGCTTGCCACCAGCACCTTCGTCTTGAAGTGGTAGTTCCGGTAGATGGTCACGATGTCCTGGATGAGCCCCATGCCGTGCTCGCTGATGTCGTCCAGCCGGCCGATGAAAGGACTGACGCACCAGGCGCCGGCCTTGGCCGCCAGAAGGGCCTGGTTTGGCGAGAAACACAGCGTGACGTTGACCCTGATCCCTTCCGTGGTCAGCGCCTTGCAGGCTTTCAAGCCTTCGGGAATCAGCGGGACCTTGACCACGATGTTCTTATGGATCTTGGCGAGGTCCTTGCCTTCTTTGATCATCGCGTCGGCTTCGAGGCTGACAACCTCGGCGCTGATCGGGCCGTCCACGATGGTGCAGATTTCCAGAAGAAGGTCCTTGAAACTGCGTCCTTCCTTGGCCACCAGCGATGGATTGGTGGTCACTCCGTCCAAGACGCCCCAGCTGGCAGCCTCCCTTATCTCTTTCGTGCTTCCGGTGTCTAAGAAGATCATCATGGGGATACCTCCGAAGAAGGTCAGGTGATAGAAGACTTGTGTTATTCTAGAAAAAAGCCACAACATTTGCAAACGGACCCTACGCTGGTCCCCTAGCGGGAAGGAGCACACAATGATTCGCTCGGTTATGGCCCTCGCAGCACTCCTGTTTCTTGCAGGTTGCGCCAGCAATCCCTACCTGGAACAGTCGCTCAAGCCGGCAGCCCAGCGGCACGAGAGCAAGGAATGGTTCGAGAAGGAATGGGGGAAGCCCTCCGGCACGTCGAAGCGGTGGTTCGGGAGCGGCGAGACCTGGACCTACTACCGGATTGCCGGCGGCACTGCCCGGATCCTGGGAGGCATCAATCCGCACGAGTGCGAGATCACATTGAGGTTCGACAAGGAAGGCAAGCTGGACGACTACAGCTATTCGTCGGGCTGCTGACTTACGCGGACGACAGTTTCTTTTGGTAGTTGGCGCGGCAAGTCTCGCTGCAAAAGAAGACCCTCTGCCCACTCTGTTCGAGGAAGTACGCGCCTTCCTTCGGTATGAACATCCCGCAGACCGGGTCCTGAACCATCTCGGAGGGCCTGCCTGACGACCCCACGGAACGCGTGACATCTCTGCCTTTGCCGAAGAGTCCTTGCAAGGCGCTCTTGACCATGAAATACACAATGACGAGGAGGACCCCGAGGACGATGAAGCGCCATAACATGACGGGAGCGTATCAGAACCGAAGAAGGGGGGTCAAACGAGGGTTTACCGCCTTCTTTCCGGGGACCCGCCTTCCGGTCCGCCGCGTTCCCGCAGCAGCCGCTCGTGCATCTCCTTATGAAGCTTCATGGTGAAGAGGAGGAACTTTCCCTGCTGCTCGGGCGTCAGCAAGTCACGCGCCACCTGTAGGCGCTCCCGTCGCAAGCTCGTCATGGCGTCTTCCACCGCATAGACCCGTTCTAACGCCTGCCGGAGCGCGCTGTTATCGGCCGGGCTGCCTCCTGCAGGTGGAGCCTCCGCCGGACTACCCTCCCCGCCGTTGCGCTGCCCTCGCCGCATCTCCTTGCGCAGATCCTTGACCTGATCCCGCAACGTTTGGAAAGCCTCGCGCCGCTGACGTCGCAAGTCCTCCGCTTTCTGGTCCAGTTGCTCCAGCCGCTGGGTAAGCCTGGTACGAGCGGCCTCGTCCAGTTGTAACGCCTGCAACAGTTTCTCCCTTCTTTTGGCTTCGAAGTGCCGGATGCGTTCTTCCACGTCCTTGCCGCCACGTTCCGGCGCCGTCATGCGGTCAAGCCCTTCCAGCGCCGGTGGCGCTGGCGAGGAGCCGCCCTGACTCCCTGGCTCCTGGGCCATGGTCAAGGACATAGGCGCAACCAGCACGAGGATTAAGGCTGAGACAGCTTGGATTCCACGCGTAATCGAGTGCATAGTGCTCCTTTTTTAAATGTCCGCAAATACTCGATCCATGGTCTGGCGATCCAGTTGCGTCGCCATCTCGACCAGGACCGTGTCGGGATCATCCTCCCAAAATGCCTCCCAGACCGCATCGCCGAGACTCGGCAGGTCCGCAGCGTTAGGGCCCTGCACCACAGATTGCTCGGGCGATCCCATCCCTCTATCGAGCAGACCTTTCAGGGACCAGGCGCCGACGACGAGTAACAGCGACGCTGCGAGGGCCAGCGTCCACTTCGCCGTGACAGCTCTACCCCAGAGCCACTGATATCGGGATGGCCCTCCCAGCGTAGTCGCAGTGCTCCGCAACCGCTCCAGTTCCCGGCGGACCCCGCGTGGAAATTCCCTCCAGAACTGGTCGCCCGGGTCCGGTACCGCCATCCCCCTGACCCGGACGAGGACCTGGCGGACCGCCTCCATCTCGGCGCGACAGCCCGCGCATCCTTCCAGGTGGGTCGTGACGTCCCGGACGCGGGACGGCTCCAGGTCCAATTCCAGGTACGGTACGGTCAATTCCTTGATTTCATTGCAGGTCATGTTCAGCCCTCACCCGCCATCAGGACGCGGCGGAGCTTGTCCACCGCATGATGGTAATTGGCCTTCGCGGTCCCTTCGGAACAGCTCATGATCACCCCGATGTCCGCAAAGGCGTGGTCGTGATAGACGCGCAGCACCAGGGCTTCCCGCTGCCTCGCCGGCAGGGTCCGGATCGCCTGCCCCAGACGGTCCTTCAGCTCGGATCTGGCGACCTCCGTAAAGGTATCCTGCGGGGCCGCAAGCGCCAGCCCTTCCACATCCTCATGATGCGCCAGGCGAGCACGATTGCGCAGCGCGTTACGGCATTGGTTGAGGCAGATCTGATAGACCCAGGTCCGAAAGCTGGACTCGCGCTTGAAGGACCGATGATGGAGGAAGACCTGCACGAACGTCTTCTGCGCCATTTCGGCCGCGTCAGCATGGTTCTCCAGCATTCGGTACGCCAGGTCGTAGACGGTCTTCTGATGGCGCGTGACCAGCTCCTCGAAGGCCGAGTCGTCGCCGGCCGCGTAGCGGTCCAAGAGTTGGTAGTCCGACGGCGCCATCCCGCCCGCGCCCACCTCCTATACTCCCTGAGACACGCCATTTCGGCAAAGGTGACACGGGAAAACCAGGAAAAATGCGGCACCCCCCTGGGTGACCCGATTCCCCCTGTTCATCGGGTTATTTCCCCCATTGTTTTTCGACTTGCGATCAGGTTATGATGCCGCCTATCCATCATTCATCGTTCAAAGACAGGGAGGTTTGTGCCCATCATGAATGCACCCCGGACCGCTATAACGAAACACAGAAACCCCGCCTTTGACATGAGGAACTTGCGACGAACGACTCCTCGCCTCACTCCACGCGAGCGTCAAGTGTTGAGCCTGGTGGCGCACGGGTATACCAGCAAGCAGATCGGCGAGAAGCTGGGCATCAGCCCTCGCACAGCGGAAACGCACCGTGTGAACATCGGGCGCCGCCTCGGCATCCGGAACGTGGCGCAGATGGTGCGCTACGCCATCGAAAACAAACTCTGAGAGAACCCTGACAGCGTTCCGGACCAACACCGCCCGCGTGTCACATCCCGCGCAGCACCCGCCCGGTGTGGGAGGCCTTCACGCCCGCGACCTCCTTGGGCGTGCCGGCGGCGACGACTTCGCCGCCGCGATCGCCGCCCTCCGGCCCCAGATCGATGATCCAGTCGGCGTTGCGGACGACGTCTAGGTTGTGCTCGATCACCACGACGGTGTTGCCGGATTCCACCAAGCGGTTGAGAACCTCGAGGAGCTTCTGAATATCGGCGAAGTGCAGGCCGGTGGTGGGCTCGTCCAGAATGTAGAGGGTCCGCCCGGTCGCCCGCTTAGAGAGCTCACGGGAGAGCTTCACCCGCTGCGCTTCGCCGCCTGAGAGCGTCGTGGCCGATTGGCCGAGCTTGATATACCCCAGCCCCACGTCGAAGAGCGTCTGCAGCTTGCCCTTGATGAGGGGCAGATGCTGGAAGAACGCCAGCGCCTCCTCGACGGTCATGTCGAGGACGTCGGCGATGTTCCGATCCTTGTGGCGGACCTCCAGGGTCTCCCGATTGTACCGCCGGCCCTTGCAGACCTCGCAGGTCACGTAGACGTCCGGCAGGAAGTGCATCTCGATCTTGATGAGCCCGCCCCCCTGGCACGCCTCGCACCGCCCGCCCTTCACGTTGAACGAGTAGCGGCCTGACCGGTAGCCGCGCACCCGCGACTCGGGCAGGTTCGCGAAGAACTCCCGGATGTAGGTGAACAGGCCGGTGTAGGTCGCCGGGTTGGACCGCGGCGTGCGGCCGATCGGCGACTGATCGATGTTGACGATCTTGTCGATGTGCTCGATGCCTTTGATGTCCGAGCATCCGGCAATCCACGGCCTTTGGGGCACGCCGCGCTCTTTCTCTCCATAGAGCAACTCCCGCAGGCTCCGGTACAGCACGTCGAAGAGCAGCGTGCTCTTGCCGGATCCCGACACGCCCGTCACGCACGTGAGCAGCCCCAGCGGGATCCTCACCGTCACGTTTTTGAGATTGTGCTCCCGCGCCCCGGCGACGGTGAGGTAGCGCCCGGCCTGGCGGGCCCGGTGCGGCAGCGTGATGTGCATATCTCCGCGCAGGTACTGCCCGGTCAGGGAGTCCTTGTTGGCCATGACTTCAGCCGGCGAGCCCTTCGCGACAACGGATCCCCCGTGCACGCCGGGGCCGGGCCCCAGGTCGAGAACGTAGTCCGCGCGCCGCATCGTCTCGGCATCATGCTCGACGACGATCACGGTGTTGCCGAGGTCCCGGAGCCGCATGAGCGTGTCCAGCAGCCGCTGGTTGTCCCGCTGGTGGAGACCGATGGACGGCTCGTCCAGGATATACAGCACGCCGACCAGGCCGGAGCCGATTTGCGTGGCCAGGCGGATGCGCTGGCCCTCCCCGCCGGAGAGCGTGGCCGCCGCCCGATCCAAGGTCAGGTAGTCCAACCCGACGTTGATGAGGAAGCCCAGGCGTTCCCGGATCTCTTTCAGGATGCGATGCCCGATGAACTGCTCGCGCTCGGTGAGCTTCAACCGCTGGAAGAACTCGGCCGCGTCCCGGATCGAGAGCCGCGTGACTGCGGCGATGGACTTCCGATCAATGAGGACCGAGAGGCTCTCGGGCTTCAGCCGGTCGCCCTTGCAGATCGGGCAGAGCGTCAGCGAGCCGTAATCCTCTTCCTCGTATTCATCGTCCTCGCTGAACACAGGGCAGCCCTGGGGCGGTTCGTGGCCCAGACCGTCGCAGACGGGACAGGCCCCGTGCGGGCTGTTGAAGGAAAACAGGCGCGGGGTCAATTCCGAATAACTGAACCCGCAGCGCACGCAGGCCAGCTTCTCGCTGTAGATCAGATCCTTCGTACCGGGAGGGGGCCCCGTCCTGCTGGACCCCCCTCCCGAACCCACACTTCCCCCCTCTACGCTGATCACGACCAGGCCATGGGCTTGTTTGAGCGCGATCTCCAACGAGTCCGCGAGCCGCTGCATTGTCGGATCGTCGTGCTTGAGGACCACGCGGTCCACCACGATCTCGATGGTGTGCTTCTTCTGCTTGTCCAGGGCGATCTCGTCCGCGAGATCGTGCGGCTTGCCGTCGATCCGCGCTCGGATAAACCCGCTGCGGCGCGTCTCCTGCAGCTCTTTGCGGTACTCGCCCTTGCGGTCCCTGACGATGGGGGCCAGCACGGAGAGCTTCGACCCAGCCGGCAGCGCCATAAGGGCGTCCACCATCTGCTGGACTGTCTGGGCGGTGATGGGATCGCCGCACTGCGGGCAGTGTGGGCGGCCGATGCGGGCGAAGAGCAGTCGGAGATAGTCGTAGATCTCGGTGACAGTTCCGACGGTGGAGCGGGGATTGCGCGAGGTGGTCTTCTGCTCGATGGCGATGGCCGGCGACAGGCCTTCGATAGAATCCACGTCTGGCTTGTCCATCTGCTCGAGGAACTGGCGCGCGTAGGCGGAAAGGGACTCCACGTAGCGGCGCTGGCCCTCGGCGTAGATCGTGTCGAACGCCAGCGAGGACTTGCCGGAGCCCGAGAGACCGGTAATCACGATGAGCTTGTCCCGCGGGAGCGTGAGGTCCAGATTCTTGAGGTTGTGCTCGCGCGCGCCCTTGATGACGATGGAGCGAGGATCAGGCATAGACCGTCATTCTAACCGACGCACTACAACCCGACAAGGTCCAGACACGGGTCTTGTCACCTGCGGCTCTGGGGTCCTGTCGGCGAGCTACCCCGCTGAGCGGCGCCTTTCGGCGTCGAAGCCCCGCGGACTCGCCTGTAGGCGCACTGGCTCATCGGGGCGCCCCACTCGCCGCCACCCCGCCGCCTCAGGCGACATCGGCCACCCCCTTGATACCGCAGAAGTCACTATTCAAAGGGAACCTGTGTCAAAAGGAATGTTGCGATGCCGAACTGGTCACAAATTGTGACCGGTTCAGGCATTTCGCCAACTTTTCAGAAAGTTAGAGGTTCAAGGTCACAATTTGTGACCTTGAAAAGGACTGGTCTGTTCTCATGAAAAATGGGCGCGCTCTGATTCCTGCCGAAAGTATTCAGCGGCGAATCCTGCTCATCCGAGGGCAGAAGGTCATGCTCGACGAGGTGGTCACAAACTGTGACCACCTCTCAAGCCTCAGATTTTCTCCCATGCTCCCGCACGCATTCACCGAGTACAGGATCCTTATGCTCTCTAGTGTTCTGCACAGCAATCGCGCCGTCCAAGTAAACATCGCTATTATGAGGGCA
>VBOF01000258.1 GCA_005877855.1 Nitrospirota bacterium
TCCTGGCCGCCGGTGTTCCCGTACACTTCATTGTCCAGCATGATCGTCGTGAACCGCTCCTTCCGGAACCAGGAATGGAGCGTCATGCTGAAGCCGATATCTGCCATGCCGCCGTCGCCGGCCATGACCACCACATCCTTGGGCTTATCACCGAACCGCAATCGCAGTCCCCGACTGAGCCCGCTGGCAACGGCACTCTGGTCCCCGTAGTTCCCATACACGAAGGGGATGGCCGCCTGGGAAATGGCCAAACGCCCGCAGCCGGCCGTCCCCACCGTAATGGTGTCCTCCGGATTCGGGAAGGCGATCATGGCCAGCCGGATAAACAGGGTCATGGCGCACCCCGCGCACATGGGATGCTCTTCCAGAATCTCTTTGAACGATCCCATCTGCGAGACGGTCACCTTCTTGCCGAAGGGACCGTGTTCAACCATATCGCGATATTCCTTGGGCATGAACTTGTCAAACCCAGGGGAAAACTTGACGTAATCGAGACTCATGCGACCACCCTCCTTCGTTCGATCCGGACGCGAGCCCAGCTACTCGCCGGTGATAGGGGATTTTCTCCTTTACTTACAAGGCATTAAGTTATACCGACCAAAGCTGACATGAATAGTCGCAGCTTAGCAAACCCCTGCGATTCATGTCAATGCGAAAATCCTCCGCCACGTGTCGGCTTCGCCCTCCTCCGCAACTTCCGACAATATGACAACGGTGGCGTCGTTGCAACCACAAAGAAGACCTAGCCTCTCTCTTCACGAAGGCCTACTCCTGATCCCAGCGGTAGTCCTTTGGTCCTACTGATGCAAGTAGAGGAAAATGTGGAAGAAATCTTCCGGCCACACTCATTTTTTGACCAAGAACGCAGAAAACCTCCTGTTTCCCTTGCGACGACTGATGTAGGTTCACTATAATTACGGTCAAGGGCTCAGTGATAGACCCTAATCACATAGCGTAGACCGTCCCAACGATGAGGCGTTACACCTGATGTTGAACATCCCGAAAGCCATCACCACCGACTTGGTGGAAGCCATCAAGAACACCGTCGCCGAGTTGGCGACCGAGGCGCCGGCTACGCACAAGTTGTGCCGGTATGCAGACCTCCGGATCGAGGTGACCGAAGAAAAGCACGCGGGAGCGGAGAACGGGACGTCCAAGTATGCCGGCGAAGACAGCCAATTCGCCTGCGGCATCCGGGTGCTGGCTGGCGACGGCGCCGTCGCCCCTGGGTATTTCGGCCAGATGCTGGGCAAACCCGACCTGCCTCGACTGGCCCAAACCCTGGCGAGCGGTCTGAAGCACGCCTACGAGCGCGCCCTTGCCAACGCCCGCGAAAAAATCCGGACTCGCCACAAGTACAAGGAGCTCGGTGAAGCCCTGGCCGACACCCGCTTGGCTCCGGTCGAGGCGTACCGCGACACCGTCAAGGCCGAATATGCCCTTGACCCCCGGCAGGTATCCCTTGCCGACATGGTCCGCTACATCACCGAGGTCTCGCGAGCCGTCCAGGACGTGGACGAGCAGCTCAAATACAACGCCGTCAGCGCCGTGACGCTGGTCACGCGCGAACTCTTCGCCAGCTCCGAGGGCGCCTGGATCGATCAGTCGTTCGCGTTGACCAAGGGCGGGGCTTACGTGGTCGCCGTGAGCGAGACCGGAGACCAGGAGCTGTCCGACGACATCGGTCATCAGCGCGGGTGGGAGGTCGTCACCGAAGGCATCGTCGAGGAGCACATCCGCAACCTCGATCTGCTCACCTTCTCCACCAATCTGGCGCGCGACGCCGTCAAGCTGGCCCACGCGCCGCCGCTCCGCAGTTCGGACAAAGACGTCGTGGTGGTCACCGATCCCCACTTCAACGCCCTCCTGGCCCATGAGATCATCGGCCACCCCACCGAACTGGACCGCGCGCTGAAGATGGAGACCGCCTACGCGGGCCGAAGCTGGCTGCTGCGCACGCTCAGCGGCACCATGGTCGGCAAGACGGTGGCGTCTGCGCTCGTCACCGCCTACTCGGACCCGTCGCTGCCGGGCTTCGGTCATTACAAATACGACCACGAAGGGACGCTAGGCCGGAAGGTCGTGCACATCGAAAAGGGAACCTTCAAAGGCTTTATGAACAGCCGCCAGACCGCGGCCATTCTCAACGTCCCGCCGAACGGGTCCTGCGTGGCCACGGAAGCGCATCTCGTGCCGCTCGTCCGCATGTCCACCACCGTGTTTGCAGCCGGCGCGCGCGCGCCTGAGGACATCATCCACGAGGTCGACAAAGGGTACTACGTCGTGGGGCACCGGATTCCCTCCATCGCGGAATCACGGGAAAATTTCCGGATCTCCGCTCAGAAGGTTTACGAGATCCGCAACGGCCAGATCGGACAACTGTACCGGGGCGGCGGCATCATGGCGGACACCAAGACCTTCCTGATGAAGGTGGACGCCGCGGGTCGGGACTTCCGCCTCTTCCCCATCCCCAACTGCGGAAAAGGCCAGCCCATGCAGGGCCGGCGGCTCGGGAACGGCGGGCCGACGCTCCGCAGCCGCGCCCTCCTGACCGGGCCCGCGTAGCGTCACCGCACATGGTCAGC
The DNA here is from genome assembly GCA_005877855.1 of Nitrospirota bacterium. Lineage (GTDB taxonomy): Bacteria > Nitrospirota > Nitrospiria > Nitrospirales > NS-4 > NS-12. The sequence goes on from VBOF01000258.1 coordinate 2,586, forward strand.
TTGCCCACACTGAAGCGCACGGCCGAGCAAGGACTGCGCTACCTGCGCCGCCAGAAGGACATCCAGGAAGCGGAGGTGTTTGTGGCCAGTAATGCCGGCTTGACCGCGCGCGTCAACTACACCTCGCACATTCCATGCAACGGCGTCGAGGAACCGAAGTCCACCTCTTCCCACGGACTTGGCGTGCGGGCCGTCTTCCAGGATCCCAAGGGCCCACGCATCGGGCTCGGCAGCGAAGCCGGAGACCTCTCGCTCAACGGCGTCAAGGCGGCGCTGGAGAAGGCCAGGCGGAGCGCGGTCCATGACCCCGACTTCACAACCCTGCCACGTCCGTCCCCTGAACGCCGGACGCTGACGAAATACCACGACCCGAGCGCCATGACCTTGACGGACACCGATCTCGTGCAGGCTGGATGGCGCGTCCTCACCCGCGCGCTGGACGAATTCGCCAAGGCCGGTTCGCTGAGTGCGCTGGCCCAGACCGGGCCCAAGCTACGCGAGCTGGGATTCATCGTCGGAGGCGACGTCACCGTCCTGCTGGAACGGATGGCGATCGGCTCGACCCGGCTTCCTAAAGTCCAAACCGACGAGTCGACCCTGATCGCTTCGTTCATCACCGCCATGGTCGAACGGGAAAGCGCAAAAGGGACCGGGTCCGGCTGCCACACGCGCCTGAGCGCCCTGCGGGGAGAGGCCGGCGCCGAGGCCGCGCGCAATGCCCTGTCCGCCGTCGGCGGGGTCCGCGTCAAGGACGGGGCGTATGCGGTCGTCCTGGGTCCCCAACCGGTGACGGAGCTGATGAGCAACCTGATCCTGCCGAGTCTCACGGTCGCCAGCTTCTACGACTGCAGCTCAGCCTTCCACGGGAAGCTTGGCCGGCAGGTCGCGCATGACGACCTCACCATCTATGACCACGGGGCGCTCCCGGGTCACATGGGCAGCAAGGGCATCACCTGCGAAGGCCTCCCGACCGGGCGGACCGACCTCATCGCAGACGGGAAGCTGGTCGGGCTCCTGTCGAGTTTCTACGAGACGGAGCGGATGCTTCGCGACCCTGCCGCGAAGGAGAAGCTTGGCGTCCCCCCGGAGGACTGTCCCGGTGCCCTGGTGCCGCGCAATGGCTTCCGCTTCGCGGGAGGCGGGGGACGCCGGTTCGACATCGCGCCCTCGGTCGCGCCCACGAATGTCTTCATCGAAGGGTCGGACAAGAAAACCCGCGAGGACCTCCTGCGGCAGGTGCAAAACGGCGTGTACATCGGCCGGATATGGTATACGTATCCCATTAACGGCCTGCGCACCGGCGATTTTACCGCGACGGTCGTGGGCGACTCCTACATGATCAAGGACGGCAAACTGGCGGCGCCCATCAAGGCCAATGTCCTGCGCATCAACGACAACATTCACCAGGTCTTGCAGAACATCGTGGGCATCACCAGCAAGAGCCGGGGAACGATCATCTGGGCGGCGGACGAGGTGGTGTACGCCCCTGAGATCGCCGTGGCCAGGCTCCGGCTCACCGAGATCGCCGGTTTCTTGGACGCGCACTGATGGCGGATGAACCCAACAAGCCCCCTCACCTGATCCACCCAGGGCCGCCACCCGTCGGCGCTCCGGGAGGCATCCACAACCGCCCGCCGATCCCGGGCGCGGGCGACAAGGCCGAATGTCCCAAGTTCATGAGTCACGGCCCGTGCGGCGGCGTGCGCAAGGGAGGCTACTGCGAGGTCTTTCCCGAAATGATGTGTCCCTGGGTGGTCCTGTACTTCGAGTTGGAGAAACTGGGCCACACCGAGTGGATGACCCAAGTATGAAAAAGAAGACGCCCGGCTACACGGAGGCGCATGCCCGCAGCGGGCTCGAGGCCAAGCTGCCGGCCATCGAGACGTGGCCAAACCAGTTCAAGGGGTACGAGATCACCATCGAGGTGCCGGAATACACGGCCATCTGCCCCAAGACCGGGCTGCCCGACTTCGGCACGATCCGTATCATCTACGTGCCGGACAAGCTGTGTGTGGAGCTGAAGTCCCTGAAACTGTACATCCACGCCTACCGCGACCTCGGCATCTTTTACGAGAACGCCGTGAACCGGATCCTGAGAGACCTTGTGGCCGTCTGTCAGCCGGTCCACGCGAGGGTCATCGGCGACTTCGCCGCCCGCGGGGGTCTGCGGAGCACAATCGAAGCCCGGTACCCCTAGGGGCTCGCGGGCGCTGGTCCCAGGCCTGATTCTGCTAGCGGTGGTCTTTCTTCAGGAACTCCTCCAGCCTTTCCCGTAGCGCGGCCAGCTCCTTTGACTTGAACGCGTTCTTGGTCTTCCGGAGGACCTCGATCGTCCCGCGCAAGGCTGTTTCATACGCCTCTAGCCTGGGGCACCGGATGAGCGCACACACATCCGTCGTCCGACCGGTATAATCCTTCCGCAGGGTATCGATCGTCATCTTGAGGCTCGCCGCGATCTGCGTGATGTGCCCCACCATCTGATCCAGATAGTTATCGATGGCCCAGGCCAGCTTGGTCTCTCCCCCCTTGGTGCCTGACACGTTCAGCGACTTCTCCAGATCCTCCATCGTCTTGACCCACTCGCGCATCTGCTCCTGGGTCTTATGCAGCGTGCGGAGCACCCGCCCTTTATCGATGGCGCGGCTGACGCACTGTTGGACCACGGGGAAATCCACCGGCTTGATGAGATAATCCACGACAGACAGACGCAGCGACTCCACGGCGGTGGGCACGGATGGGTAGCCGGTCACCACGATCACGGGAGTGATGGAGCCGCGTTTCTGCAGCTCATGGAGGAACTCCAGCTCCGCATTCCCCGGCATGTAGATATCGGTGATCAGGAGATCGTACGCGGTCTTGTCCAGGGCGGCTGCCGCCTCCCGGGCATCCCGCACGCAATCACAGGCATACCCTTCCCGTCGCAAGAGGGCGCCCATCGACTGCAGGAACGTCTCTTCATCATCGGCGATCAGGATCCGCGCCACGTCAGACATGATGAGGCTGCTCCCTTTCGGGCCGGACGCGTGGAGAGACGACCGCCGCATGGCAAGGTAGGACCACTATGAAGGTCGCGCCGCGGCCGACCGCGGTCTGCACTTCGATCCGTCCCCCCATCGCCTGGACGAGGCTTCGAGATACCGAAAGGCCGAGGCCCATGCCTCCCTGGGTGCTCCCCATCTTGGTGGTAAAGAACGGGTCGAAGATGTGTGGTAACACCTCAGCCGGAATGCCGTGGCCGCGATCCGCTACCGCGATCGACACACTTTCCTCGTCATGCGTGACCGAGATACGGATTTCACCGGCCGGCCGCGATGCCTCGATGGCGTTCCGGATCAGGTTACACAGAACCTGGGTGAGGTCTCGCTGCGGAAGCCGGACCTGGGGCAGATCGGGCGCGATCTCCGTGGCGAGACTCAACCGGTGCTGCCGCAACAAGCCTGCCATGATCTGCGAGACATCCCGAAGCAACGCCTCGAAGTCGATGGGACGGGGTTCCGCCGGATCGGGCCGGTACAGTTGGTACATTTGACCCACGATGTCGCTGATCCGCTGGATCTCCCGATCGATCATGCTCACGTACTGGGAATACGGATGGCCGGGGGCAATGGTATCTTTGAGCAAGAGGAACGTGTTCTTGATGCCCGCCAAGGGGTTGTTGATTTCGTGCGCCACGCCGGCGGCCACCTGGCCCAGAGCGGCCAATTTCTCCACCTGCATCCGCCGCTCTTCCTCCTCCTTGCGCAGCGTCGTGTCGATGAACACGACGACGGCGCCGACGACTTCGCCACGTTCCCGGATTGGCGTGCTGACGTACTCGACGGGAAAGCTGGTCCCATCCCTCCGCCAGAACACTTCGTCAGCCACTCGATGGACCACGCTGTCTTTGAAGGAGGCATAGATCGGGCACTCCTCCTCGGGATAGGGGGTCCCATCCGGCTTCGTGTGATGAAGGATCGGATGCATGGGCTGGCCGATGAGCTCCGCGACCCTCCATCCGAGCATTCTCGCCGCAGCCGGGTTCACGAACGTGGTCTTGCCCTGCAGGTCCAGCCCATAGATCCCTTCACCCGCCGCGTTCAGGATCAATTCGTTCTGGCGGCTGAGTCGTTCGATCGCTTGCTCGGCCTCTTTCCTCGCCGTAATGTCGGCAAGCACTCCGACGAAATGCGTCACCTGTCCGCCGTCGTCGTGTACGGGGGAGACCGTCAACTCGCTCCAGAACGACGTGCCGTCCTTGCGGTAATTCAGAATGACCACTTGGCAATCCCGTTGCTCCGCGATGGCCTGCCGCATGACAGCCACCGTCGCCGAATCGGTGTCGGGTCCCTGGAGAAACCGGCAGTTGCGCCCGAGCACCTCGTCCATGCGATACCCCGTGATACGCTCGAACGCCGGATTCGCATAGATGATGGGATTGTCGGGCTGGTGGGGGTCGATGATCAGAACGCCGTTACTGGTCTCGGCGATCGCACGATCGCGCAATCGCAGACTGGTCTCAGCTGCCATGGCGCGGGCACTTTCCTCCAGCGCACGCTGGTACTCAGCCTGGAGTCGTCCCGACGTCCAGAGGAGAAAGCCCAGCAGCGGCAGCACGATCAGAGCCCCTGCCAGGGCCAGATTCCGCAAGACCGCCCGAATGGGAGCGAGGATGTCGCTCCGGTCCATACGCACGAGGACTGCCCAGTGTAAGCCGGTAAAATCGCCATATCCTTCCGTCCCCGAGTAGCCGGTGACGACCGGTACCTTCCGGCGCACGTGCTGTTCCTCGATATACCCAGGCATCGCCGACGCGCTCAGCAGCGCCGAGGGCAGGGCCATGAGCTTGAGGTTCACTTGCATCTCTTGGTGTATGAGTGAGTCCACAAGCAGGTCCCCGTCCCGGGTCATGATCTGATACTCGATCTTCCCTGTCGGTCCGCGCTGCACCTGAAAGGTGCGGATCGCTGCCGTGGCGACATCCTCCACGCTGGACAGAGTGACCTGGGAAAGGACGGCCCCCCGGAAGCCCCCCTTCTCGCCCCGAATCGGACCGGCGAATCCGATGACCGGAATCCCACCGGCTTCTTCAGACACCTCCACATCCTGCATATGGACCATGCCATGATCGCGCACGTTCCGGAACAAGGGGGTGCGGCTCAAATCCCTCCCGACACTGGCCGGACTCGTCGCGGCAATGATCCGACCGGACGCATCGAGCACTCCCAACCAACGATAGACTCTGTAGTTCTTCTGCACCCAGTTGAGGTAGTCCGTCATGGCGGCGCGGTCGCGCCCCTGGAACACCCGCGCCCCCGCCATCATTGGGATGTCACTGTACCGTTCGAACAGCAACCGGTCGAGCATGTCCGCAATGTCGGCAGCGGCCAGCGCCAGGCTCTCGCCCGTGGTGGCCACCAGGCGGTTCTCGACATAGTGGAGGGCGACGGCCCCGATGATGAGGATCACCAGGGTCATCAGCAGGATCAGGATGGGCAAGCGTCCGTAGGAACGGCGGGTTAAATCCGTCTGCATGGATGGCCTCCTCGACCACCTCGAGGCGCAGACGCGCTACTCGAACTTGGTGTATTCGCTGAAGATGTACTCGAGTTCCGCGAGGTGACGCTCGATCGAAAACGGAATCATCTCGGCATACGCGGAGAGAATCACCACCGCATTCGTGTTGGCATCCTCTTCCGAGGCGCTGGCTAACCGATTGGAGATGCCCCGGTTCACATCGTTGACGGCTCTGTAAATCTCGACCAGCTTCCTCAAGTCCCAATCCGGCGTTTTCCCCTGCCTCATCAGGAGGTATTGCGCCGTCAAGTACATCGACACGGCCCGGTACACGGTCTCTTCTATCGAACCGAACGGCAGGTGGAACCGCACCATCGGGCGCAGCTTGTCCATCACCGGGCAGTCACTCGTCACCATATAGATCCCGACGATCGAACTGAGGCCCTTCTGCACGGTCGTCATCTTTTCGAAAATCCGCTCGTTCGTCTGGACGCGGACGTTCGTGCTCTCATAGGAGATGGAGTCTTTGAAGGACTCCACCAGCGCCGAGAGGTTCACCGCCACCGGACAATACTCGTGCTCGTCGCCGAGCGGGCAGTGTTCGCACTGTTTGTATTTCAGCTTCGTCCAG
>VBOF01000259.1 GCA_005877855.1 Nitrospirota bacterium
CAAGCGACCGATATCCCAAGGACATCCGCGAGATGGAGGAGCGATTGCGTTCCCGTCTCGACTGGGGCCTCGTGGCTGACATCCAGCCCTACCCCCTAGAGGCCCGGATCGCCATCCTCCGGGACAAGGCCGAGCGCGAGGGCATCGCTATCCCGGACGATGTTGCGTTGTTCGTGGCCACCAACATCAAGGCGAACATCCGGGAACTGGAAGGTTCGCTGATCCGGCTCGGGGCCTACGCGTCGCTGACCGGTCAGGCCATCACGCTCGAGATGGCGCAAAACGTGCTCAGGGAACTGGTCGACGAGAAGAAGCACGTGATTACGCTCGACGCAGTGCAGGAGGCCGTCGCGACGAAGTTCCACATCAAGTTGGCGGACCTGAAGTCCAAGCGGCGTACGAAGGCGCTGGTCTATCCGCGGCAGATCGCGATGTACCTGTGCCGGGAAATCACACAGCAGTCCTATCCCGAAATCGCGCGGCATTTCGGGGGCAAGGACCACACCACCGTCATGCACGCGTGCAAGCAGGTCGAGAAAGGAAAACAGAGCGATACCGGCCTGCTCGGAATACTCGAGGAGTTGAGGCGCCAGATCACCAGCGCATAAGCCCAGAAGGAGGCAGGCCGATGAAGATCAAGATTGCCAGGGACGAGTTGCTGACCGGGCTGCAGCGCGTCCAGGGAATAGTGGAGAAGCGCAATACCATGCCGGTGCTCTCCAATATCTTGCTGGAGACGAAACAGGATGGGGTTGGACTGGTGGCAACGGACCTTGAGATCGGCATCCGGGGACACTACAAAGCCGAGGTCCTGCAGGCCGGGAGCGTCACCCTCTCCGCGCGCAAACTCTACGAGATCCTCAAAGAGGTGGCGGACGGCGAGGTGACATTCACGACGCAGGAGAACAACTGGGTCCAGATCCAAGCCGGCCGGAGCCAGTTCAAAATCGTCGGGATGGCGGCGTCGGAGTTCCCGGCGCTGCCCACGATCGAGCGCGAAGGGCGCGTGGCCATTCCCGGAAGCGGGCTTGCGTCGCTGCTCCGCAAGACCCTCTTCGCGGTCGGCGACAACGACGCGCGTTACATCCTCAACGGCCTGTTGATCACGCTGCTCTCCTCCGAAAAGAAGATCACGATGAAACTGGTCGGCACCGACGGGCATCGCCTGGCGATCGCCGAAAGCGAACTGGCGAATGCAGGGACGGACCTTCCCAAAGAGGTCAAGGCCATCATTCCGCGCAAGGCGGCTCAGGAGATGCGGCGGCTGCTCGAAGAAGAGGAGGGCGAGCCGCTGCTGGGCTTCACCAAGAATCTGGTCACCTTCCAGAAGAGCGGACTGTACCTGACCTCGCGTATCATGGAGGGGACCTATCCCAACTACCAGCAGGTCATCCCGAAGGAGAGCGCCAAGAAGGCGGTGATCGAGCGGGCTGCGATGGAGAGCGCGCTCCGCCGGGTCGCCGTGCTCTCAAAAGACAAGACGAACGCGGTCAAGCTGATGCTGCAGGCGGGCACGCTCACCCTACACACGAGCAACCCCGACCTTGGAGAGGCTACCGAAGAGGTGCCGGCGCAGTACCGCGGGGAGAGCCTGACCACCGGCTTCAACGCCCGATACATCCTCGATGCGCTGGCTGTGATGGACGGCGAGGCGGTCACCATTGAGATCAACAGTCCCTTGAGCCCTTGCCTGATGAAATCGGACGGCGACCCAGGCTTCCTGTGCGTCGTCATGCCGATGAAAATCTAGGGAGGGCCTAGCGAAGGAGGTCTATGGCCACGGACGAGACCAAGATCGAGAACGGGCCGCGCGACTCCTACGGCGCCGAGCAGATCAAGGTGCTGGAGGGCCTCGATGCCGTCCGCAAGCGCCCCGCCATGTACATCGGGAGTACCGGTCCCGAGGGCCTCCACCACCTCGTGTACGAAGTGGTGGACAACAGCGTTGACGAGCACATGGCCGGATTCGGCGAGACGATTGAGGTCACGATCCACATCGACGGCAGCCTCACGGTAGTAGACAATGGCCGGGGCATCCCGACGGGCATGCACCCCACGCAGAAGAAGTCCGCCGCCGAGGTCGCCCTCACCATGCTCCATGCCGGCGGGAAGTTCGAGCAGGGCGCCTACACCATGTCGGGCGGCCTCCACGGCGTGGGCATCTCAGTCGTGAACGCGCTCTCCGAGTGGCTGGAGATGGAGATCTGGCAGGACGGCCAAGTCTTCGAGCAGCGCTATGAGCGTGGCAAGCCCACCGCTCCTCTGAAGGTCACCGGCAAGACCAAGCGGCGCGGCACGATGATCACGTTTAAGCCGGACCCCGAGGTCTTCGAGACCACGGAGTTCAGCTTCGACATCCTGGCCCAGCGCCTGCGCGAGCTGGCCTTCCTCAACAAGGGCCTGGAGATCTCGCTCAAGGATGAGCGCAAGGAGCCGGCCAAGGAACAGGTGTTCCGCTACAAGGGCGGGATCGTGTCGTTCGTCGAGCACCTCAACGAGGCGAAGACCCCGCTGCACAAGCCCATCTATATCAGCGTCGAGAAGAGCGACTTGATCCTAGAGGTCGCCCTCCAGTACAACGACGGCTACGCGGAGAACATCTTCTCCTTC
>VBOF01000260.1 GCA_005877855.1 Nitrospirota bacterium
GACAAGATGCTCTCCAGCGAGGAAATCCGGGTCCTGATCATGGCCCTCGGGACGGGCATCGGGCGCGCGCGGGAAGACGGCGACTCCGGCAAGGAGGACAAGGAAGCCTTCGACATCACCCGCGCCCGCTACCACAAGATCATCCTGATGACCGACGCGGACGTGGACGGCAGCCACATCCGGACGTTGCTGCTCACGTTCCTCTACCGCCAGATGCACGAGCTCATCGAGCGCGGCTACATCTACATCGCCCAGCCGCCGCTCTTCAAGGTCAAGAAGGGCAAGACCGAGAAGTACCTCAAGGACGAGAACGCCCTCAGCGAGTACCTGGCTGACCTGGCGGTCGAGGAGGTAGAGGTCTACGTCGAGAGCGGGCAGGCCTTCGTGACCGGCCGGCGCTTTCTGCCAATCCTCAAGAAGCTCATCGCCTTTGAAGGGCTCCTGACCCGTTTCGGGAAGAAGCAGCACGAGGCCAGCGTCCTGCGCGCGTTCGTGGACGAGCCGGGTATCGACCGGGACCTCCTCAAGAACGCGGCGGCGCTGAAGAAAGTCGTGGCCAACGCCACGCAAGCGTTGACGGCCGCCTATCCCAAGGCGCAGATTGCGCTCGACATTGCCGAGGACGAGGAGCACGAATCCAACAAGGTCCTCTGCCGGATCCACGCGAATGGGATGGCGCACACCCTGGAGATCACCCACGAACTGGTCGGGTCGGCCAACTTCCGGGAACTGCAGAAACTTGCCCCATCGGCCATCGGCCTGGGGCGCCCTCCGTACAAGCTCAAGGTGAAGGGGGAGGAGAAGGAGTGCCCCGGCACGGCCGACCTGGTCCACGCCATCCTGGAGATCGGCAAGCAGGGGGTCGGGCTGCAGCGGTACAAGGGCTTGGGCGAGATGAACCCCGGGCAGCTCTGGGAGACCACGATGAACCCGGAAACCCGCACCCTGCTCCAGGTCAAGCTCGAGGACATCACCGGCGTGGAGGACATCTTCTCGATTCTCATGGGCGACGAGGTGGGGCCGCGGCGGGACTTCATCCAGCAGCACGCGCTCGAAGTGAGGAATTTGGATGTGTAAGCAGGACACAAAGAGCGGGTCCTGTCGCCGAGCAGCCCCGCCGAGCGGCGCCTTTCGGCATTGCAGCCCCGCAGACTCGCCTGTAGGCGCCCTCGCTCATCGGGGCGCCCCGCTCGGCGCCACCCGCAAAGCGCTCACTACATCCTGCATAAGGAGATGACGCATGCCGGCAGATGAACGATTAGTGCAGGTCCCGATCGAAGACGAGATGCGCTCGTCCTACCTCGACTACGCGATGAGCGTGATCGTGGGACGCGCGCTTCCGGACGTCCGGGACGGACTCAAGCCGGTCCACCGGCGGATCCTCTACGGCATGAACGAAATGGGCCTCGTCCACAACCGGGCCTACCGCAAGTCGGCCAAGATCGTCGGCGAGATCATGGGGAACTACCACCCGCACGGCGACGCGGCGATTTACGACACCCTCGTGCGAATGGCCCAGGACTTCAACATGCGCTACTGCCTGGTGGACAGCCAGGGAAATTTCGGCTCGGTGGACGGCGATCCTCCTGCCGCGATGCGGTACACCGAGGCGCGGCTCACGAAGCTCGCCGAGGAGATGCTCGCCGACATCGACAAGGAGACCGTCGACTTCCGCCCCAACTACGACGAGTCGCGCCTGGAGCCGCTGGTCCTGCCGGCCAAGGCGCCGAACCTCCTCATCAACGGCGCCGGCGGGATCGCGGTCGGATACGCGACGAACATCCCGACGCACAACCTGGCGGAAGTGGTGGACGGCCTCATCAGGCTGATCGACAGCCCGGACACGACGGTCGAGGAGCTCATGGAATCGATTCCGGGGCCCGACTTTCCCACCGCTGGCTATATCTACGGGACGCAGGGCATCAAGGAGGCCTATACCACAGGCCGCGGACTCCTCACGCTGCGCGCCAAGGCGAGCATCGAAACTGACGAGCGGACCGACCGCGACCGGATCATTGTGACGGAGATTCCCTACCAGGTTAACAAGGCCCGCCTGATCGAGAAGATCGCCGAGTTGATCCAGGACAAGCGCATCGAGGGCATCGCGGACCTCCGGGACGAGTCGGACCGCGACGGCATGCGGATCGTCATGGAGCTCAAGAAAGGCGAGATCCCGCTCGTGATCCTGAACAACCTATACAAGCACACGCCGATGCAGTCCACGTTCGGCGTGATCATGCTGGCGCTGGTCCACAACCGGCCCGAGGTCTTGGACCTCAAGCAGATCCTGCAGGCCTTTATCGAGCACCGGCGTGAGGTCGTGCTGCGCCGCACGGCGTTCGACCTGCGCAAGGCCGAGGAGCGCGCCCACATCCTCGAAGGGCTCAAGCGCGCGCTGGACAACCTCGACGCCGTCATCGCCCTGATCAAGCGGTCCCGTTCGCCGGAGGAGGCGCGCGGCGGCCTGATACGACAGTTCGCCCTGTCGGAGATCCAGGCCACCGCCATCCTGGACATGAAGCTGCAACGTCTCACCCAGCTTGAGCGGGAGAAGCTGACGCAGGAGTACGAGGAGATCATCAAGCGCGTCGCATACCTCAAGTCCGTCCTGGCCTCCGAGGCCCTGGTCCGACAGCTCATCAAGGACGAGCTGCTGGCCCTCAAGGAGGAGTACAAGGACGCGCGGCGGACCCTCATCATCCCGGAGGAGGCCGAGCTCAACATCGAGGACCTGATCGCGCAGGAAGAAGTGGTGGTGACCATTTCCCACGCCGGCTACATCAAGCGCAATCCCGTCTCCCTCTACCGGGCGCAGCGGCGCGGCGGCAAGGGGAAGATTGGGATGGGGACCAAGGAGGAGGACTTCGTCGAGACCCTCTTCACGGCCTCGACGCACGACTACCTCCTGTTCTTCACGGACGCAGGGAAGGTGTATTGGCTGAAGGTGCACGAGATCCCCGAAGCCGGCCGGGCCGCCAAGGGCAAGGCGATGATCAACCTCCTGGCCCTCTCCGGGGACGAGAAGGTGACGGCCACCCTGCCCGTCAAGGAGTTCCGCGAGGATCGCTACGTGGTCATGGCGACGCGGATGGGTACCATCAAGAAGACGGAGCTTGCGGCATACGGGAATCCTCGCCAGGGCGGCATTATCGCGCTGACGCTGGACGAGGGCGACAAGCTGATCGGCGTGGAGATCACGGACGGCCAGCGTGAGATTTTGCTCGGCACTCGCGACGGGATCGTCATCCGCTTCAGGGAGGAGGACGTCCGGCCGATGGGCCGCCCCGCGTACGGCGTACGCGGCATCACCCTGGACGAAGGGAACTACGTGATTGGCATGGAGACGATCACCCCTGACTCCACCACGTCCATTCTCACGGTCACGGAGCGTGGCTACGGCAAGCGGACGCTGGTAAGTGAGTATCGCCTCCAAGGCCGGGCCGGCAAGGGCATCATCAGCGTGAAGGTGACCGAGAAGAACGGCCATGCGGTCTCGTTCCATCAGGTCCGCGACGGGGACGAGATCATGGTGATGACAGCCGAGGGCAAGATCCTCCGCACCCGGGTGGACGACGTGCGCGAGATCGGCCGCAACGCGCAGGGGGTGCGCCTGATCGACATGGCAGACACCGACCGGGTCGTGGGTGTGGCCAAGCTGGCCGAATCGTCAGGCGAGGGAGCGAGCGAGGGAACCGCCGAGAGTGGCGGCATGGGTTCAAACGGGGACGAGCCCAGCCCCGCCACCGGGAACAATGGAGGGTGAGCAGCCCAAGAAACCCCTCGACCCCCTTGTCAAGACCGCGCTCGCGCTCTGCATCAGCCTGATCGTCATCACCGTGGCTGGCATGGTCCTGACAGCGCCGGACCGCTCCATTCCCCCCTATAGCGTGATGGCCCAGCTGGGAGAGATCGTGACCGTCAACGTGCCGCCCAGCACGAGGGACCCTGACATCGAAGCGCTCATCATGCGGTTCCAGACTGTGGGCCACGGTGACCGCAACAAGTTAGCGCGTCTACAGATCAAGCCCACCACGCCCGCCGATCTGGCCGGCCTGTACCAGCGCGTGACGATCTACGTGTTCGACAATCCGGGCCTGTCGGACGACGCTTCCCTGAAGGAGTACCTGAGCGGCAGGGATCCGTTGGCCCGGTCCGGCTTCGAATGTGCAGTGCGAGGGTTGTATCGTCTCACGTCCGACACGGAGCTTGGCGCCATGGGGTTCGTGCCGGAATCGGGTGCAAAGGGGGAGCGGCCATCCGTGGGCGCGCGCATCCTCTTTCAAGGCAAGGCGGGAAAGAGTTAGGACGAGGCCGATTTCTCAAACAGGGCGCGGAGCTGCGCTTGGAGGGCCGGATCGCGTACTGGTTCGAGGGCCGCTTCAATGGAGGTCCGTGCGTCATCAGGCACCGCAACCCTTGGTTCCACCGTGGCAGGAGGAAGTAGGGCTGCAGCGCTTGCTGCGACTTCAGGGGCAGGCTTCGTTCCTACGCGTAAGACGATGTCGGTGATGGCGTCACCGCCGGCGCACGACGAGAGCTTCGCCAGCAGCTCCGGTTTCAGGAACCGGAGCTGCTGCAGCCAGACCGAGTTCTCGGCGACCAGGTAGAGTTTTCGGTGGCGGATGGATTCGGGCCACGTATGGTGTCCGATGTGCTCGCCGACGACCTCGGGCCAGTGTTGCTGGAGCGTGCACTCCAGCATGCGGGACTCCATCCCGTGACTTTTGAGAAGCCGGCCGAGGACATCCGGGATCGCGATCAAGCCGGGACGCTTGGCCATCAAGGTATCGTAGCCCGCTGCTACAGGTCCGTCAAGACGGAGGAGGCTGCCATGAAGATGAAGACTCTCTTCGACAACTCGCTCTTCGAGGAATTCATGGGGCAAGCCCTGGAGAAATTCGAACAGCACCTGAAGAATGAAGGAATCAAGCAGAACCCGCTGGAGCAGCGCATGAGGGGCGCGCGGGAATTTGCGGTCTTCCTGCTGGGCCGGGGGCACCGCAAAGGGGAGCGGACGAAAGGGCGGATCTAAGCCCGGGTCCCACGCGGCGCCACCCGCAGGACCTCACCGTCTTGAATGCGAGCAAGGCAGATGCTATTCTTTTGGAACGAGAAGGAACGACCTAAAAACATGGGAAGGGGGCGACAGGCTTCGACGGGGATCATGAGGCCAGGGTGGCATGCCGAGCTCCGGGAACTCGTAAAAGTCCGGAAACAACAACTGCCAACCAAGAACTGGCACTCGCTGCTTAATTAAGCAGTGACGTCTCTCTCCTGACGCCTGCGCGGGGGAAGAGGCGACGATAGCGGGCTGGTCCGGCGCCGGTGCTCAGCGGCGACGGGCGAGACACACTGGGCTAGC
>VBOF01000361.1 GCA_005877855.1 Nitrospirota bacterium
TCGGCGGTGACGTTGCTGATGCCGATCATTTTGGCTTTCCCTGATTGATAGAGCCCTTCCATGGCTGTCCACACCTCCCGATCCGCGTCCCCCAGGCCCCGCCGCTGATAGGGTCCGTGCAAGACATAGGAGTCCACGTACTCGGTGTGCAGGTGGGCCAACGAACTGGCAAAGGACTGTTTGAGCTGGGTGGTGAGATCGGCCGAGGCATCGTAGGGGGTGCGACGGTCCTGGCCGTTGGTCGGCGTAAACTTGGTTTGGAGAAACAGGCGGTCTCGCGCGATCCCTTGCTTCGTGAGGGCCTGCAGGGCCTCACCAACCAGGGCTTCCTGGTAATGGATCAGTTGATTGGCCGTGTCGATGGCCGTGAAGCCTGCCGCCACAGCTGATTGCACCAGCCGCGTCGTGGCCTCTTTTTTCCACGCCGTGCCATACATGAAAGACGGAATCGGGACGTGGTTATAGGCGGTCAAGGCCATGGTGTTGCTATAATCTATCTCACGGATGGATTCGACGCAAATGAGTCAGGTGGTGGAGCTTCGGGCCAGCTACCGGTATGTGAAGGAGCACCCCTGGGTGGTGCAGGCCATGACCGGATTTCTTTCGGCGTACTTCATGGAAAAACCTGAATTTCGCGTGCAACAGCATTTTGCAGAATTAGAATCCGGCATGCACGTGTGGGTGTGCGACATTCCCCCCAACATGAAGGTGCTCGCTCTCTTGAAGCGACTACAAGCGGATCTTCCTCCCTGCCGCTACACACAAACCGAAACGGACCCGTCGGCGCGACCGCAATTCCTCATCGACTGCCCGGAGACAGAGTCCCCTGCCTCATAAACCGTATGGTGGGGTCTGGCTCACTTTCTTCCCAGAAAATGTGCCTGACCCCGTCGGCCACCGTGGGCCACTCTACTTTTCAGCGTTTCCGTTTCCAGTGTAGAAAACTAACAGCAACGGCAATCAGGCCTATGATAAGTACCGCCCCGCCGAATCCATAACTCCCAGACACGGCAACTGGGATCATTGCTGCCAACGGGACCGCGAGCCAGAGAAGCTCGAAGACTACCTTCTTTGTTTTGCTCAGGTCGCGCGTGTGCGTCGTTGATGTGAAAAACGTTAGACCGAGCAGGATGACCAGGACAACGGCAAGGAGCAGCCAGAGGTAGCTGGAAAGGCCGGGGGCAACATCTTCGGGTCGCAGAAGGGTGGGAGGTTGCGGAGTCATTTTACGAGCAAGTAATAAGAGTCCGACTCGACTTTTCAGAGCCTTGCATCCCCCAATCCCCGAACCCTGAAAAAAATAGAGTCTGACCCTATTTACTTACTAGTGCTCCACCCGCTGGTTCCATGTTGCCAGCAGCCGAAGCAGACTCGCTCTCGCGGCGCAACACCTGCCCCGGTTTCCAGTTCGAGGACAGGCGCTCCGCCTCGGCGCGCTGGGCGGAACTAAATTGGGATCTCTTAGGTATTACTATGTCACGAACTCCTTTCGCGTTTTCGTTTCCCTGCGCGGCCGACAGATTTAACCACGCATAGGCCAGCACACTATCCTCCGGGACGCCGTCGCCGATGAGGTACGACAACCCGAGGCTGAACTGTGCAGCCTCATCCCCCTGCACTGCCGCTTTCTGATACCATTCCACAGCCTTGGCGGCATCCTTCGGGACGCCCCAGCCATCGGCGTACATCTCTCCGAGGTCGACCTGTGCCCTGGCATGCCCCTGCGCGGCGGCCTTCTGAATCCATTCCATGGCCTTGTCATAGTCCTGCGGCACGCCTTCGCTCCTGGCGTACATCTCTCCGAGGTTGACCTGTGCCTGCGCGTTGCCCTGAGTGGCGGCTTTCTCGTACCATTGCCGCGCCTGCGCGTAATCCTTCGGCACGCCCTCGCCCTTGGCGTACAGCAGGCCGAGGTTGACCTGTGCGTCAGCATCGCCGGAATCTGCCCGCTTCTTCGATTCTACGAAGCTCTGTTTAGTGGTCGATGCAGCTTCATTTTTCGATGATGACGGCGCCGTCGACTCGCCACATGCGCCCACCAGGACTGCAAGCATTAATGTAACGATCAGCTTTACATAGTGCATGTGGATATTCCTCATTGCTCCGCCTCCCCCTGAACCCTCAGAAA
>VBOF01000359.1 GCA_005877855.1 Nitrospirota bacterium
CGTTGTAGATCTGCGGCTGGTCGGCGTGCTGCAACACGTACATCACGTGCGTGCCGCCCACCCCCGGCGGATCGTACAGCCCGGCGTTCTTGTATCCGCGCGACTTCAGATCCACGATGCGCTCCTCGGCGTGCTGAATCATGTCCTCCTTGGAGCCGAACACGAGCGCTCCGGTGGGGCAGGTCTTGACGCAGGCCGGTTCCATTCCTACCGACACCCGGTCGGAGCACAGCGTGCATTTATACGCCTTGCTGTCCTTCTTGGAGATTCGGGGGATATTGAACGGGCAACCGGTAATACAGTAACCGCAGCCGATGCAGTTCTCCTCGTGGAAGTCCACGATGCCGTTGCTGTACTGCACGATCGCGCCCGGCGCGGGGCACGCCTTGAGACAGCCGGGATCGGCGCAGTGCATGCAGCCGTCCTTACGGATCAGCCATTCGAGCTTGCCCTTCTCCACCTCCACTTCGGAGAAACGCATGACGGTCCAGGACTTGTCGGTGAGGTCGAGCGGGTTGTCGTAGACACCGTGATTGGTGCCGATCTCATCGCGCAGGTCGTTCCACTCCATGCACGCCACCTGGCAGGCCTTGCAGCCGATGCACTTGGAGATGTCGATGAGCTTCGCGACCTTCTGCGTCTCGCGCACCCCCGGCGACGGCGTGGTAGTGGCCGAACGGGCCGTGATGTCGAGTGATTGCAGTGCCATATCCGCCTCCCTATAGCTTGTCAATGGTGACGAGGAACGCCTTGAATTCCGGCGTCTGGGTGTTTGCATCTCCCACAAACGGCGTCAGCGTGTTGGCAATGAAGCCGTTCTTCGCCACTCCCTGGAAGCCCCAGTGGATTGGGATGCCGACGGTATGCACCTTCTTCCCGTAGACATCTAATGTCCGGATGCGCTTGGTCACGACCGCTACCGCCTTGATGAAGCCGCGAATCGATCGCACCCGCACGCGGTCGCCACTCTTGATGTTCTTCATTTTGGCGAGGTCCTCGCCGATCTCCACGAACTGTTCCGGCTGCAAGATGGCGGAGAGCCTCGTGTGTTTGGTCCAGAAGTGGAAATGCTCGGTGAGCCGGTAGGTGGTCGCCACGTACGGGAACTCCTGGGCGTCACCGAACTGGTCGAGGTCGTCCTTGAACACCCGCGCCGCCGGACTGTTCTTGGCCTTCGGGTTCTTGGGATGCAAGGGGTTCACGTCGAGTGGAGATTCGAACGGCTCATAGTGCTCGGGGAACGGCCCGTCCCCCATCTTGTTCACGGTGAAGAAGCGGGCCACACCCTCCGAGTTCATGATGAACGGGTTCATGCCGTCAGCGGGCGCTGCATCCAGCTTGATGTCTGGGACGTCCGCGCCGACCCATTGGGTCCCGTTCCACTCGATCAGCTTGCGGTTCGGGTCCCACGGCTTGCCGGAGGGATCGCACGAGGCGCGGTTGTATTGGATGCGGCGATTGGCAGGCCATGAGAAGGCCCAGTTCAGCGTGTTGCCCAACCCGCTCGGGTCGGAATTGTCGCGCCGCGCCATCATATTGCCCTTCTCCGTCCAGCAGCCCGTATAGATCCAGCAGCCGCAGGAAGTCTTGCCGTCGTCCGTGAGTTGCCCGAACCCGTCCAACTGCTCGCCGGCCTTGCGCACCACCTTCGTCTTGTCCTTGGGATCCACGAGGTCCTCGAGCGCTTTTCCGTTGATCTCGCGCGCGACCTCCTCCGGCGAAGGCGCCGACGGGATCGCGTACTTCCAGGTGAGATTCAGGATGGGGCCCGGAAACGCGCCGCCCTCCTTCTGGTAGAGCTCGCGCAGCTTTAGGAAAATGCCGGCCATGATCTCGAGGTCCGACTTGGCCTCGCCCGGTGGATCGGCGGCCTTCCAGTGCCACTGCAGCCAGCGGCCGCTGTTCACCAACGCGCCGTTTTCCTCCGCGAAGCAGGTGGACGGCAAGCGGAACACCTCGGTCTGGATCTTGGCCGGATCCACGTCGTTGTACTCGCCGTGGTTCTGCCAGAAGGCCGCGGTTTCGGTCGCCAGCGGATCGATCGTCACCAGATATTTGAGCTTTGCCAATGCCCGACCAACTTTGACCTTGCACGGGGTTGCGGCTAGCGGGTTGAAGCCCTGGCAGAAATACCCGTTGATTTTGCCCTGATGC
>VBOF01000138.1 GCA_005877855.1 Nitrospirota bacterium
GGGGTTCATCTTCCGGCCAAGGGGGACCGAGGGCGCTGTCGCTGTCGGTTTTCGCATATGGGCCTCATTTGGATGCAAGGACCTTGCCACTTACGCGTTGTGCATCGGCAGAACAGGCAGGTGGAAGACCGGCCTGTGCTTTGCTTTCCTGGAAAGGGCGACGGAGGTTGGAAGTGTTAGGAAGGCGGGCGGTCACACGGCTCCGCGGGAGCCGCAACCCGGCTCTGCATCGCCAGCGCCCAGAGGCCGAACGCGATCCAGATGATCTCCCGGACGCGGCGCACGAGCGCGAAGGTCACGCCGGCTGCTTCGGTCAGCCCGAATGCCACGAACACGAGCACGGTCCCCGCTTCCTGGCCACCCACGCTGCCCGGGATGAACGCCGTCCCGCCCTTGGCGAACACGGCCAGCGCCTCGATGGCGATCGCCATGAGCCAATCCACCGGCAGCCCCAGAAAATACAGGATCAGGTAGACTTCCACGGCGCCCACCAGCCATCCTCCGAAGAAGAAGAGGCAGGACAGCAGAAAGCCGCGCCGGTCCTGCTGGTAGAACGCCAGGATCGCTTCATCCAGAGCCCGGAGCTTCTGCTCTCGCTTTTGCAGCCATCCAATCCGGACCCGGAGACGCTCCAGCAGGCGGAGCAGGCTCATGAACAGCCCCAACCGCTGCACCGCGAGAAACAACCAGACGCCGAATCCCAGCAGGCCGAGTC
Organism: Nitrospirota bacterium; assembly: GCA_005877855.1. Classification (GTDB taxonomy): domain Bacteria; phylum Nitrospirota; class Nitrospiria; order Nitrospirales; family NS-4; genus NS-12. The sequence continues at coordinate 716 of VBOF01000138.1, forward strand.
CGAGCAGGCTCGGCACCAGCACATCGGCAGAGCGGCTCAGCAGCACCGCACCCAACCCGACCCCCAGCATGATGAAGACGACTTCCGCCAACGTCATCGTGGTCTTGGCCGTAATGACCGACGCCATGCCGTCCACCAATGGAACGTTGTGTCGGCTCAGGAGGTACGCCTTGATCGGCTCGCCGCCGAGGTAGGCCGCCGGCGTGGTGAAGTTCACCGCTTCGCCGGCCATGCGGGTCATGAACAGCCGATCGAACCTGATCTTCTCCGCATGCCGGCCCAGCGTGGAGCGCCAGCCGAGGGCGTCCAGCACATACACGGCAATCGAAGGCAGCATGACCCAGATGAGGTTCCAGCCCAGTTTCTGAATCTCTCCGGCCAGAGTGGCCAGGCCGATGTGGAGCACGAGCCCGCTGAGCAGCGCCCCGCCCAACAGCAGGAGGACGAGCGTGAGGCGCGTCATCGTCTTAGACGTGGGCGGATGTGTTCGGGGATCTGAGCTGGAAGGCCAGCACGGGCCAAAAGAGGTTCGAGCCGATCGCGGCCAGGGGGAGGAACCAGTCCACACGCCCGACGAGGGCAAGCGCCAGGATGAGCACCGAAAAGTCGCGGCTGACGAGGCTGTTGAGGATCGACTCGACAACTCGCCGCCGTTCAGGAGCAAGTCCTTTCCGCATCCGGGTCGCTCGTTGGACCACCACGAACGCCGCGACGTTGCCGAGCATCGCGAACCCTCCCAAGAGCAAGGCCATGGGCCCCCAATTGTGCTCAAAGGACGCCCAGGCGATGCCGGCGTACAGAGCAAGATGGACGACGTTATCGAGAACGACATCGAATTGCTCGCCGAAGGCCGACTCCATGAACTTGAGCCGCGCGACTTCTCCGTCACAGCAATCCAGGATTGCGGAGAGCTGGAAAAGAAGCGCGCCGATGATGCCTGCAGCGTACCCTCCGACGCCGAAGGCCACGGAGGCGAGGACCCCGACCGCCGTGGCCAGGACAGTCACGCCATTGGGCGTCAACGGCGTGCGCACCAGCCATCGGGTGATCCACCTCGAGCACCGGCGATTGAAATGCCGGTCCACGAAGCCTTCGAGGCCGCCCTTGAGCATTCGAAGCAACTGCCGCTCCGCCTCGTCTGGGCCTGCCATTCCTTCGGCGCACACGTCCTGGTACCAGTCCGACCCTAACGGCAGCACACGCGCCTGCCCCCGGCGAACTGCCCGCTCGAGCGCCGCGTGCATGGGGAATGGGCCGTCCTGCGGGGTCGCCCACCCGGATGCGGTAAAGCCTTCCGGAATCACCGCGAGATCAACATCGAGGATCGGCGTTGCGGGGGTCTCCAGCGTCATCACCACGCCCTGCCCCCCCTCCCTCACCCTCCCATGACCCATTGCATTCGGAAGAGCAATGGGTGCCCCGGGGGGAGGGATGGGTGGGGGTGAGGCTTCGCTAGAAAGGAACTGTTCCGTAAAAAATGTAGACCTCCCTATACCTGACGCGCTAGATGGACCCTCCCGCACCACGACGAGCGTCTCGTTGTTCCCCGCTTCCTGCCGCACGCGGGCCACCAGGCTCGCTGGAAAGACGGCCCCCGTTCCGACCACCAAGTACGGCGCTCCGAAGAGGCCCGGAAAAATCTCCCACGTGCGGGGATCGCCCGGTGAAAACTCCAGCACCGGAAGCCACCGCACTTCCCCCCGGATGCGCTCGTCTGATCGAAGCTGACGTCTCAGGTCCTCCGTCTCGTTCCCCGCCAGCACAATGAACCGGGAGATGCCGCCGCGTTGCAGGGTCAGAATGGTCCGTTGAAACAAGGACAGGCCGCCCACCATCGTCCGGGGGCTCGCGGGCGAGGGCTCGCCCGGCCGGTTGAAGATTCGCGTGGTGGTCAGGATGAGGGCGCTGTCGATGGGGGCGCGGTCCATCGTAAGTTAGAGCTCGATGTACAGTTCGTCGTTCTGTCGGATCAGCGGATAGACGGTCGCGTTTTCCGGGCGCCCGTGACTGTCGCCCGTGGCCAGGTCAAACTTCCAGCCGTGCATCGGGCACCGAACCGCACAAACGGGACCCTCGCCCCAACTCTCCAGCACCCCGCGGATCAGCGGCCCCTGGCGGTGGGGACACGCATTGTTCAGAGCATAGAATCGCCCCTCGTGATGAAACAGCGCGACGCTAATGCCGTTCACCTGGATGAGCTTGCGAGCGCCGTCTGGGATCTCGGCGGCCTTGGCCAGAAAAATCACGCGGCATACCCCCAGAGCTTGACGATGGCGGTCGCGACCGGCTGGCTGTACGCCTTGTACTTCAGCAGCGCGTCGAGCCCGTCGCAGGTGCGTTCAAGGTTCGTCTCCATCCCCGGAAAATCCGGCCATCCATGCTCGCACTTCTGCTGAAGGATCCATTCGAGCCCGCGTTCGATGGCCCGGTCGCACTCCGGGCGCATGTTGAGGACGCTGCAGACCAGCATGATCGACCGGCAGCAGTCCATCGTGTGGTCCACGTTCTCGCCGTCCCAGGAGCCGTCGGCCGCCTGTACGGACAGGAGCTTGCGCACGCCCTTGCGGCAGCACTCCGCCACGTTCAGTTCATTGCCGAGCAGCAGGTCGGCCACGATGGAATCCTGGATCAGGTGCGCCGTGATCTCCACCCCCGTCGGATGGAACTCGGGGTCGTACCAGCCGCCGTCAGCCGCCTGCCGGTCCAACATAAACTTCATTCCCTTGCGCCAGGAGTCCTTGACCTTGGCCAGGGTTGGTTCATCCACGAGGCGCTTGCCGACGGCCAGCAGCACGTCGAAGAAGCTGATCGGGTGACTCACGGCGTCCAGGTCCGCCCAGGACGGATCGGACCATTTCCCGTCCTCCTTCTGGGTTTCCAGGAAATAGCGGACGCATTTCCTGACGGCTTCGCCGATCCGCGGATGGTGCAAGGAGAGGTTGCCGCGGATCAGCATCAGGGAGCAGAACGCCGTCACCCACGCGGCGCTCTCCTTGTTGGACGACATCTTCCCCCAGCCTCCGTCCGCGTGCTGGCAGTCCACCAGCGCAAGGTACTCGGACAGGTGCTGCGGGGTGGTCTTCATGTGGAGCAGGACGCGGAGCGCGTGCGCCACCAGTTCCAGATCCTGATCGCCCTTCGTCAGGCTCCAGTGCGGGTGCTCGGACATGAAATAGTCGTACTCGCGGGCGATGATCGGATGAATCTGGTCCATGCGGATGCTCATAGGGTCTCCTGTAGTCGCGGTAACACTTCCCGCTCGGCGCGCACGATGTCCTCCGGGAAGTCGACTTCGATCCACGGCTGCCCGCCGATCTTTTCGCAGCCCACCGGAACAGCCCGGAAGAAGGCCTCCCAGGTATCCTCATACTCCATGTCCAGCGCGCCCTTTTGCACAAAGGGCTCCATCGCCGCCAGCATGGCTCGGGAATCCTCCCGCGTCACCTTCAGAAAGCCCACCCCCTCGCCGATCAGGTCCGGTGGCTCGCTCGGCACCTTCTTCGTCAGCGCCGCCACCCGGCCGCTCCGGATGATCGCCATCCGCTCTTCTGAATCCTGACGCGCACTCTCGTCAACCAACAGGACGTTCGGATGGGGAGACGTGACCAGCCGCCTCACAAATGAGGCCGGGCACAGCACGTCGGCGTCCATGATCAGCAGGTCGTCGTCGAAGCTCCCGCGAGCCAGCCACAGCGAATAGAGACTGCCCCGGTGGTACTGATCGTTGACCACATACCGAATCGCCAGGCCGCGATAATTCTCCCCGACCGCGTCCCGGATCAGCTCCTGCCGATGCCCTACGACGAGGACTGCGCTCTTCACCCCGACAGCGAGCAACGCATCGAGATACCGGACCAGGAGGGAGCGTCCGCCGAACTCGAGCAGGCACTTGGGACGATTCCCTGCCGCCGCCCCGATGCGTTTGCCGACACCCGCTGCCAGAATGATGGCCTTCATATATCATCTCGTTCTTTAAGCTTTCGTCTTCGCCTCTTCCCCGGTATCCTCTTTTTTCGATTCGAGGCCGGCCGCCTTGGCCTCGGCCTCCTCCAGAGCTTTCACCTTGGCCAGGCGGGCCGCCTCTTCTTCCGCCTTCTTCGCCGCCTCGGCTTCGGCCTTCTCCCGCTCTTCCTTCTCCTTGCGGTCCTGCTGGAGGTGCTCCATCTCCTTCACCCGTCCTTCGCCGCGCTTCTGCGCCTCCGGCAAGGCCTCTTCGAAGGCGTCCAGGAAGCCGGTGATGTGGGCCTCGGTCAATGCCCCCATGTTGGCCACCCGGAAAATGCTCTCCGCCAACTGTGCCTGGCCGGCGTACATCACGTAGCCCCGGTCGCGTAGCAGGTCGTGCAGGTGATCGTAGAAAACGCCCTCCGGCAGGTTGAAGGCGGTCAAGGTGCTCGACCACAAAGGCTCGCGCAGGTAGAACTTCATCCGAATGGCCCTCATGCGGTTTCGGATGATCCGCGCCAGCTTGCGATAGCGCGCGATGCGGTTGGCCACCCCCTCCTCCAGCAGCTCGTTCAGCGCCTCATCGAAGGCATAGTAGAGTTGCACGGCCGGGGTGAAGGGAACCGAGCCTTCCTCCTGCTGCTTGTAATAGGTGGGCAGGTGAAAGTACACCGACCGGTGCTCATAGGTCACCATCTGCTCCATGAGGTCCCGCCGGACGAGGACGAACCCGACCCCGGGAAAGCCCTGGATGCACTTGCCCGAGGAGCCGGCGATCATCCCGACGTTGCAGGAATTGAAATCGATCTCTTCCCCACCCAGGCTGCTGACACCGTCCAGCAACAGGAAGCGACCGGCTTTCTTGGCGATCGCCCCGATCTCCTTGACGGAGTTGAGCATGCCGGTGGACGTCTCGTGGTGCACCACGCAGACCACGTCAATAGACCGGTTTTGACGGAGCGCGATCTGGATCGGCTCGGTCTCGAAACGCTCATTCCACTCGCCGGCAATGTCCATATTCTGCATCTTGTGCGCGTTCGCGATCGCGGAGATCCGCTGCGAGTACACGCCATTCTTGATGACCAGGATGCGGCGCCCCGGCGGCAGACAGGAGGTGACGGCCGCCTCCACAGCCGCCGTGCCCGACCCGGTCAAGAGGATGGGCACGAAATTCCCACCGGGGGCGAACGCCCGGACGAGCTTATCCCGGATGCCCTCGATCAAGTCGTTGAATTCTGCCTCACGATGGCAGATGTCGGGCTTC
>VBOF01000139.1 GCA_005877855.1 Nitrospirota bacterium
CTCCGCCAGCTCCGAGACCTTCACGAGCAGAAAACTCGGACCGTCTTCCTTTAACATCGTCTTCGCCTCAAACACCGCATCGTCGAGCTCCCGCACCCTCTCCACGTGCCTGTAGCCGGCGGCTTTGGCCACCTGCTCCAGTCGCACGGTTTGCGAGAGCGTCGGCTGGTTGCCGGTGCTGCCGTACACTTCGTTGTCGAACACGATGTGCACGAAATTCCTCGGCTTCAGCGCCCCCACCGTCGCCAGCGTGCCCATCGCCATTAACACGTTCCCGTCGCCGTCCAACACCACCACCTTGCGCCTCGGTTGCGCCAGGGCGACACCCAGGCCGATCGCCGGCGCCAAGCCCATGGACCCGATCATGTAGAAATTCTCCGGC
>VBOF01000140.1 GCA_005877855.1 Nitrospirota bacterium
AGACTCACAAAGTCTTTGGCGGGAATCGCCATGAGGCACGCATTATAACGGAGCAACACAGGCTTCTCAAGGCGCCTTGACACCATCGGTGCCTGACGATATTCTGCCGCATCATGTCCCGTGAGATGGAAATCCGCATCCGGCCGATTTTCTCCACACCGCTCCTGGTCTTTACCGTCCCGGACCACGAGCGCATCAACAAAGAGCTGCGCCGGGCGATCCTCGAGCGCGAGGCCTCCCGCCCCGCCGAGGCGGACCACGAGATCGTCGGCTGGTCCTCGCCGCACGACATGTCCATGTTCGAGTGGGCCGGGCCGGTCCTCAAAGACCTCATGACCCCGATCATCGAGGTCGCCACGCAAGCCACGGAGTTCTCCGAACGGGCGCCGGACCTGACCGGCAAGCACCCCCACTGGCAGGTCGTCGAGACCTGGGCGAACGTACAGCGCAAGGGAGGTAGCAATTCGGCGCACCCGCACCCCGGTACGTTCTGGTCGGGCGTGTACTACGTCGATGTCGGAGACATCGCCCCGGACGGCAAGGGCGGCGGCGATCTCCTGCTGTTTGACCCGCGCGGATGCCTGGCCACGATGCTGGCCCCCTACCTGCGCTACGCCGTGCACGAGCTGCACGACGCCGGCAAGAGCATCGCGTTCACGCCCACAGCCGGGCAGTGCGTGATGTTTCCCGGCTGGCTCTCGCACGCCGTCGGCATGTACAACGGGTCCGCGCCGCGCATCAGCGTGGCCTTCAACCTGGACCCCATCATCGAAGAATTCAAAGACTGGCGCTTCAACACTCCGCCCAAGTCTGAATAAGAGGCGCGCGTCCTGTCGCCGAACAGCCCCGCAGGAGCCTCGTTATTCGTTAAACGTTATTCGTTAATCGTGCAGACAAGGAAAGAGTCAGCAGTTTC
>VBOF01000141.1 GCA_005877855.1 Nitrospirota bacterium
TATTACGGCGACATTATCTTCAACAAAGACCGGTAGGGAAGGTTGTCTCCGCTGAGAACGCAATTGCCACGCTGCGCGCTGGTGTGGTATATAGTGCTACCTACGGTGGGCCTATGGACGAAGAGAAGGGCTTTACTATCCGGGATCGTCGGGGAGTTGAGAGCGAATCGGCGGAAAAGACCGGCGAGACCGCTGCGCAGACCCACGCCGAAAGTGCGGCCGAGCCTGTCCCGAGCCAGCCGGTCCCACCCATCAACTTCGTGACGTTCATCTACTCTCTGGCGATGTCCGCTCTGATGTCCCTCGGCGAGCAGGTCGGCGAGGGCGCGGCGGGGCGGGCTCCCAATCTCGCCCAGGCACAGGAAATCATCGACATCCTGACGATGCTCGAATCCAAGACCAAGAGCAATCTCACGGCGGAGGAAGAGACTCTGCTGCAGGAGATGCTCTACACCCTCCGCATCAAGTTCGTCGAGCGGGCCAAAGCACGCAAATCCTGAAAAGGAAGCCCGGGTGGCACAACGGCGCCCTCTGATCCTCCTGGCCATCGTCCTCGCCATCGTCGCGACGGGCGCAGGCCTGACGGAGGGGCTCCTCTGGCAAGCCTACCAGCGTCCTGCCGAGGGCGTCCCGTCGCCCGCGCCCACGCCTTCAGGCTTCATTTCTCCTGTCCGAACCGTCCTGCCTGAACTTTCAGCGAGCGTGTCGGACACCTCAGCCCGCCTTGACGTCGCGCGTCTCAATAGCGAAGGCATGGCTCTGTATGAGATCGGGCGTTTTGGCGACGCGCTTGCGAAATTCGAGCAGGCGGCCGCGACAGGTGCGACCGATCGGCCCGTACAGCGCAATCTGGCCTTGACGAAGGCGCGCCTCGCCTGGGTGCATCTGGAGCGAGGAGAGTCTGACGAGGCCGTGCGCACCTTCGAAGACGCGAACCGTCTGCAACCCCGCGAAGGTGCCGTGCTGCTGGGGCTCGGCGCCGCCCATCTCTACCGAGGAGACGAGCGCGAGGCCGAGGTCTTGCTCCAGCGGGCGGTCGAGGCAGACCCCACGCAGATCCTCGCGCTTAAGCTGTTGGGAGAGATCGCCTACCGCCGCGACGATCTGCAGGCCGCCCGACCGCGCTTCGAATCGGCGCTGCGGCTTGACCCCTCCGATGTGGCGGTGCGGGAACGTCTGGATCTGATTCTGGCCGAAGCCGGTGCGCAGAGAGACGTGCGGCGGCTCGAGAGCCGGCACTTCACGGTGCGGTTTGAAGGGGAGCAGGGGAAGGCCCCGGCGCAGGCGGTCCTGGCTCGGCTCGAGTCGGCTCGTCAGGAGATCGGTCGCCGCTGGGGAGTGTACCCGGATCGCAAGATCCCGGTCGTGCTCTCTGCGGGCGGCACATTCCACGAGCATGCGCAGGCTCCGGACTGGGCGCAGGGGCTCTTTGACGGCAAGATCCGGCTGCCAGCGGAGGGGGCGATGCGCGACAGGGTGGCGCTGGACCGGGTCCTCCGGCACGAGTACACGCATGCGCTCGTCCAGGATCGGACGCGCGGCCTTGCGCCGACGTGGCTCAGCGAGGGGCTGGCGATTGCGTGTGAAGGACGCGCGACGGACCGCGAGCGGCAGATCGTGCAGTCGTCCAACCATCTGATCCCCATCCGCGAGTTGCACGGCTCCTTCCTGACTCTCCCTCGAACGGAAGTCCCCCTCGCCTACGCCGAGAGCGCGGCGGTCGTGGAATATTTGCTGCGCCGCCACGGCGAGACGGCCATCCGGACGTTGCTGACACGTGTGGGGGAAGTGAAGGATTTCGCCGCTGCATTCGAGGATGCCACGGGGGCTCCTTATGCCGAGTTCCAGGCGGACTGGCTGCGCCGCCTAAGACTCCCTCCCGTTTCAATTGATTCCAAGGGGAGCAGCAGCTAAGATGTCTGCCATGACTCCACGTCGAACGCCGATCATGGCTCCCAGGACGGACGCCGACCGTCCCGGCCATCACCTGCGCCCCGTCCTGACCGTCCTGGCCTTCCTGGTCCCGATGGTCTTCCTCACGGTCTACTACTACGACCAGTCGCAGCCCGCGCCGTTCGTCCCCAGCAACATCCTGGTGCTGGCGCTCCTGAACGTGGATGTCATCCTGCTCGTGTTGCTGGCCCTGCTGCTCTCCCGCAACCTCGTCAAGGCCTATTTCGAGCGGAGCCAGCGGTTGTTGGGGTCGGGGTTCCGCACCAAGCTGATCGCCGCGTTCGTGGGCTTCACCCTGATCCCCACGCTCCTGCTCGTCGGACTGGCCAGCGGGCTGTTGTCCCAGAGCATCGACAATTGGTTCGGGAAGGAGGTGGAGCACGCGTTGAAGGATTCGCGGGACGTGGCACAGGCCCACCGACGGGGCCACGAGGCGGTGACGGTAAATTCCGCGAAGGCAATCAGCCGGGAGATCTACGCCGATGATCTGCTGTCCTCGGAGCACCGGGAGACGCTGGAGCTGGCCATGCAGCGTAAGCGCGTGGAGTACGGGGTCAGCGGCGTCGAGGTCTACGCGGCCCCGAAGCAACTGCTGACCCGCTCAGTGGACCCGATGATTCCCCTCGCGGTCCTGGACGCTCCCGAGGACAAGCTCGTGGAAAACGCCCTGGCCAGCGGCGAGGTCAAGTCGTTCCAGTTCATCGAGACCGGGGATTTGATCCGCGCCGCCGTGACCATTCCGTCGGCCACGGACACGTCCCAGGTGGGTGGCGTTGTCGTCGTGGACACGTTCCTGCCGGAGGCCCTGGTGGCGAAAATGGACCGCGTCACCCACTCCTATAAGAACTTCAAAGAAGCCATGACCTACAAGGATCCCATCAAGGCGCAATACATCGCGCTGGTCGTGGGCCTCGCGCTGGTGATCATCCTCTCGGGGTCCTGGTTCGGGTTTCAGATCGCCAAGGGAATCACTGTGCCCATCCAGAAGCTGGCGGAAGGCACGCAAGCTGTGGCCTCGGGCGATCTGAACTTCCGGATCAAGGTCAAGGCGAACGACGAGATCGGCGTCCTGGTGGACTCGTTCAATCGCATGACCAGGGACCTCCAAGCCAGCAAAGCGCAACTGGAGCGGGCGAACATCTCCCTCCAGCAGTCCAACGTCGAGCTGGACCGCCGGCGCGCCTACACGGAAACGGTGCTGGACAACATCGGCAGCGGCGTGGTCTCCGTGGACGCCGCCGGGCGGATCACGACGTTCAACCACTCGGCCGAGCGCATCCTGGGGCTGAAAGGAGAGGAGATCCGCGGCCATCTCCTGACCGACGTGTTCAAGCCCCTGGGGCTGGAAATGTTCACGGACCTCGTCGCGCGGATCCACACCGGGGATCGGGAGACCCTGACGTGGGAGGGGGAAGCCGAGGTGGGGGGCAGCGTGCTGGTCCTGGGATTGAATGGGTCGAGGCTCCGGGACGACAAGGGGCGGAGCCTCGGGGCCGTGGTGGTCTTCGAGGACCTGTCGGCCCTCATCAAGGCGCAGAAGGCCGCCGCCTGGCAGGAAGTGGCGCAGCGGATCGCGCACGAGATCAAAAATCCATTAACGCCGATCCAACTTTCAGCCGAGCGTCTGCGCAAGAAGTTCCTCGAGGGGGCGCCGGATTTCAACGACATCGTGGACCAGTCCACGCGGACGATCGTCAACGAGGTCAGCGGCCTCAAGCGGATGGTGGACGAGTTCTCGAACTACGCGCGGATGCCGGTCCCGGTCATGGAGCGCCAGTCGCTCCACGCGACGATCAACGACGTGGTCATGCTCTACAAGGGGGGGCACCGCGACATCGAGTTCGTCACTGATCTCGACGAGCACTTGCCTCCCATCATGATGGACCGCGAGCAGATGAAGCGGGTCTTCGTCAACCTCTTCGACAATGCCATCCAGGCGATGAACGACAAGGGGCGTCTCTCGGTGACCACCCGCCAGCAGGCCCGGGACGGGAAGGTCGTCATCGAGGTGGCCGACGAGGGCATCGGCATCCAGCCTGAAGACCAAGAGAACCTGTTCCTGCCCTATTTCTCCAAGAAGAAGACCGGCACGGGCCTCGGGCTGGCCATCGTGCACCGCATCATCTCGGACCACAACGGCCGCATCCGGGCCGCCAACCATGTCCCGAAAGGGGCGATCTTCACGATCGAACTCCCCGTTTGATCGGGACGGCCATGCCGAACCACATCCTGATCGTGGACGACGAGCTGGGGATCCTCGATACGCTCTCGGGCATCCTGCAGGACGAGAGTTACGAGGTCTCGGTGGCGAAGGGCGGCCAGGACGCCCTCAAGCTCATCAAGTCGGATTCGCCTCCCGATCTCGTGCTGCTCGACATCTGGATGCCCGATCTCGACGGCATCGAGACGCTCCAGCGGGCGATGGAGGCCCACCCGCGTCTCCTCGTCATCATGATGTCGGGCCACGGGTCCATCGAGTCGGCGGTCAAGGCGATCAAGCTCGGCGCCTACGACTTCATCGAGAAGCCGCTCTCCCTCGACAAGGTCACGCTTCTGGTGCGCCACGCCTTGCACGAGCGCCGGCTGGAGCTGGAGAACCGGGCGCTCAAGGAACGGGCTGTCCGGCGGTTCAAGCTGGTGGGGGACAGCGTGGTCATGGTCGAGCTACGGCGCACGATCGGCACGGCCGGGCCGGCGCCGAGCCGCGTGCTGATCACCGGCGAAAACGGGACCGGCAAGGAGCTTGTCGCGCGCGGCATTCACATCGAGAGCCCCCGGGCCGACAAGCCGTTCATCGAGGTCAATTGCGCGGCGATCCCCGAGACCCTGATCGAGAGCGAGCTCTTCGGCCACGAGAAGGGTGCCTTCACCGGCGCGTCGGCCATGCGGCGGGGCCAGTTCGAGGTGGCCGACGGCGGGACGCTGTTCCTGGACGAAGTCGGGGACATGATCCTCGCCACGGAGGCCAAGTTGCTCCGGGTCCTGCAGGAGCAGCGGTTCCAGCGGGTCGGCGGGATGAAGCCTATCAAGGTGGACGTCCGGGTGCTCGCGGCGTCCAACAAGAACCTCGTCGAGGCGATCCGCAGGGGGGCGTTCCGCGAGGACCTCTACTTCCGTCTCGCGGTGCTCCCGATCGACGTGCCGCCGTTGCGCGAGCGCCGGGAGGACATCCCTGCGCTGGTCTACCACTTCATGCAGATCAACATGGAGGAGCAGGGCCTGCGGCCGCGCGAGTTCTCGGAGGAAGCGTTGGACGTCCTGCAGCGGCACGACTGGCCGGGGAACGTGCGGGAGCTGCGCAATCTGGTCGAGCGGGTGGTGATCATGGCGCGCGGACCCGTCATCCAGGCGGCGGACGTGGCGCCGCTCGTGCGCCAGTCCGGCGAGATCCACCCGCCGCAAATACCCTCCGCGTTCGACTATGCGTCGCTGCGGGACGCGCGGGCGGCGTTCGAGCGGGAGTACATCGGGCGCAAGCTGCGCGAGCACGGCTGGAACGTCTCGAAGACGGCGGACGACCTCAAGGTCGAGCGCAGCCACTTGCACCGCAAGATCAAGGTCCTCAACATCGAAGTCCGCCCCGAATCCTGATCAACCCTCTCCCCTGGAGGGAGAGGGTGCGGGTGAGGGGGGCTCCTGTCATTGCGAGCGAAGCGAAGCAATCGCGCAGCCTCTATCATAGAGCGGTCCTGTCACCGAGCCACCTCCACTGCCTTCCTAAGTGTTCCGCTCTGACGACTTTTCGTTTACACTGAAACTCAGGGCTGATCATGGGAAAGAGAAAGCGCAATAAAAATCAGGCTAGAAATCTAGCGGCAAAAAAGAGGCCGAGGCGGCCAGACGATTATTTACGTCATGGCCCATTAGAAATGGCCCGATTCGGTAAATTCGTTGTTTGGCGAAACAATATGTCCGAGGAACAGTTTGATGTGATGCAAGGCAAGCTAGTCGAGCATTTCCCTGAGGTTTGCCATGAAATTGATAACAAGATCTCTAGAATTGTCGACATGGTTAAAACACTTCCATCTGACGAGCTTTTAAAGCGGGCATACTGGGAAGTGGCGGCGAGAAATTTAAATGTTGAGAGCGAAATTGACATAGACCATGACGGTGCGGTGTCTCTGAGGATGTTGGATTATATACAAAGCATCATTGTTTCCGTGCAGCCAGCTGAAGCTATTCAGGATGATGTAACCGAAGAACAATGGCGGAAGCTAAGAACGCTAGTTGGCGATTTGTTTTCGCAGTTGAATACGGAATTTCCGATATGCCAAACGGCTGTCAATCGCAAAGATGCTGGCTTTAACATAGATTTCGAAGAGTTTCGCTTCAAAGCGCAGATGTACTGGTGCAATGTCAGGGGACAACGCTACCTTTGCCATGACATCCCATTTTTCCGTGATGTGTTATCTCCTCACGACGAGGTACTGAAAGAGTTATACGGGATCAGCAAAAAAGAGTTTCTTGAGGCGCTTCAAGAGATACAAGATTCGCTGACACTAGGAATTGGCAAAGTGGTGGAGGACTTGCGTAAATTTCAAAATGACGTAATGGCCAAGCTAGATGAGAAGATCGAGAGGAAAGATTTTGCAGAATTAAATGATCCGCTTGATATGACGAAGAAGGTCATTGAAGAAAGTGGATGGGAAGCTTGGCAAAATGATATTGCAGGAAGATTTTTTGGATTGGATCTGTTTGATCTTGAAAAAGTCGCTAAACTGCCAAGGCTCCTGCTGGATGAGCTTTCATGGGAGCCAGGGCAAGATGCTGAATTTTTCAAAGAAGGTGAATACAAAGGATGGCCGCTTAGAATCTGGCCGGTCTTCAAGCGTCCTTTTATCAAACTTAAGGGACATTATTACTGCTTTGATCTTTATAGTCTATTCGACAATCTTTATCGATCTGTACAGCGAGTCATCATACGCAAAAAGCCTGGCTACGATCCAATATGGAATGACAAACAAAAGGAATTATCCGAGCAAGTTCCCATTGAACTTTTTGAAAAGCTACTGCCGGGTGTCCAGGTTTACCAGTCCGTGTACTATCATTGGCATACCAGACCAGGCGGTATTAAAGATTGGTGCGAAGCCGATGCGCTATTGATCTATGAAGACCATCTTATCATCATGGAAGTAAAGGCAGGGGCATTTACGTATACCTCTCCGGCTGCGGATTTCTCAAGCTATATTAAGTCATTACACAATCTGGTCTTCAAACCTGCAGAACAAGGCAAGCGTTTCCTGGGCTATCTTGAAAGCGATGATGAAGTTCGGTTGTATGACAAAGATCACAAGGAAATCGGAAAAATCTCCAGGAAAGATTTTAAACATATCACGATTTGCGCAGTAACGCTTGATCCCTTCACTGAACTTGCAGCACAAGTTCAGCACCTTAAAAAAATTGGTATAGACGTTGGAACGCGGCCTGTATGGTCAATATCCATTGATGATCTACGCGTTTATTCTGATATCTTCGATAACCCGCTCGTCTTTTTGCATTTTATTGAAGAAAGAATGCGGGCGTTTCAATCAGATCTTATTCAAACAGAAGATGAGCTTGACCATCTTGGTTTATACCTTAAACATAACATTTACACGCAATACGTTCGAGAGTTGAATCCTAAGGGGCCAATAATGTGGCATGGTTATCGATCGGATATAGATCGATATTTCTCTGAAAAACTGCATGACTCCAAAGCGGTATGCCACCTTAAACAGGATATGCCTGCACGCTTAAAAGAGATCATAGATCTACTGGCATCAAGCAGAAAACTTGGTTGCCGTAAAGTCGCAAGCATGCTTCTTGATAGCGATGGGCGATGCAGAGATCAAATCACATCGGGCATTAATGAAGCATTGGACCATCAATCCCGATTAGGCAAAGCCAAATCGCTCTCAACCCATGGGAATGTAAAAATCACCTTGTTCTGCTGGCAACATGGTCGACTGGAGCGAGACAGGAAGAATGCTTTAGAGCATGCACAAGCAGTAATGCTAATCACCCAAGATAATGAGCGTCTACTTCTTGAACTCACCTTTGATACCTTTGGAACCCTCGTCGATATTGATTTCGCTTTTCTAAGCCTTGGAGGTATTTCAGATGTAGCTCTTCAAAGATTGAAAGCGATAGCCGAAGCTTTAAGAGTGAAAAGGATTGATAAAGCCAAGCAGACCCATAGGGAAATAGGCCGAAACGAGTTATGTCCTTGTGGTAGTGGTAAGAAATACAAGAAGTGTTGCTTCTTGAGGCCTTAATAGTGTTGGCGGTTATGACAGACGCCACTTCTGAACCCTCCCCGCTTCTCGCTTCCGCCTCGGTTAAGTCTTAGAACTCAGCGCTAGCGTCGCAGTGGTCATCGGTGCTATAAGGCCGCACTGGCAATGGAAACGTTGTGAAGCATCATGAGCAGGTATACTCGGCCTTTGCTGGTGTCGCCGCTTGCTGACGGGAAGACCTGGGTCACGATGCGGGCCTTTGGATACGACGTCGGGACCGAGAACAGCGGAGACGCCATCGAGGTGCGGGTGGGGTTCATGACCG
>VBOF01000350.1 GCA_005877855.1 Nitrospirota bacterium
GGACCGGTCGTGAAGACCTCGCCGTCCGCCTTCCCATCGGTGGGCACGATTTCGGCTGTGACCCGATCCCCCTTCTTCAGCCGTTCGGGCCTGAACACCGGCACCGTCGCGCCCGCCGCAGGGACCTCGTTGACGACCCATTGGTAGCGGTAGGTGATCCGGTCGCCGTCCAGGTCTTCACCGTGGAGGTCAACGCGGAGTTCTGTATCGAGTGTCACGTCTTCGGGGTAGATCCTGGCTGACAGGACGGAGGGAGGATGGTTACCAGGAGGTCCGGCCGCGGGAGCGACCGGTGTCGCGGTGGCCTGCGAGCCGGCAGGCGTCGCAGGCGGTTCCGCCGTGCAACTGCACAGAGCGGAGGCGATGATAAGGACCACTCCGAGGAGGAGGGGCGAACTACGGAAGAGATAGCCAGGTGGAACTTGCGGGGTCACGTGAGACAAGGTAGTGGTTACTGGCCCTGAGCGGTTTTGGCGGGAGGCTGCGCGTCGAGATCGAACTCCACCTGGGTGGACCCATTATCATTATCCTTCGCCACAAGAACCACGTGGTGTTTCCCCAGATTCTCCGGGGTGAGCTTCCATGAGAGCTGCTTGGTGGCGGGGTCGAGCGTCATACCCGGGGGGCCCTGCTTGAGTTCGAGCGTGACGGGATCCTCGTCTGGATCCGTCACGGCGACTTGATACAGGTACTGGCCGTCCTTGATCTCCGTCGGAGGCGTCGAGGTGAACCGGGGGGGCGAATTCGCGATCGTCACCGGCAGGCCCTGCCCCTCGCGCGTGGATTTTCCATCCGACGGCGTCACCAAGACCTCCAGGACATCTTTCTTCTGAAACTCCTTGGTGTCCAGCGTGTCGGTCTTCGCGCCGGCGATCTCCTTGTTGTTGCGAAACCACTTGTAGGTCAGAGTGACCGGATCGCCGTCGGGATCTGCCACGACGACCTTTACTTTAAGGGTCTCGCCTCGGTGCAGCGGCACGGGTTCCAGGTGAATTTTGACGATGCTGGGTGCCGTGTTTTCAATCGTCACGGGACCGGTCGTGAAGACCGCGCCGTCCGCCTTCCCGTCGGTGGGCACAATCTCGGTTGTGACCTGATCCCCTTTCTTCAGCCGTTCCGGCTTGAACACCGGCGCGGTCGCGCCGGGGGCCGGGACCCCGTTGACGACCCACTGGTACCGGTAGGTGACTCCGTCGCCGTCCGCATCCTCGCCCTGGATGTCAACACGGAGTTCCGTATCGAGTGTCACGTCTGCGGGATTGATCCTGGCTGACAGGACAGAGGGAGGATGGTTGCCCGAAGGACCGGGCGCTGCAAGCACGAGAAGAGGGCTTGGATGGGGGTGCGTCTCTGTCATCAGCCCTGTACTGTACCCCCACCCGCCTTTTTCCACAAGTTTGAACCGCCCCTACAAGTCTCTCCAGGACACCATCCGACTATAGAATGTCTTCGCTGGCTTGAGGCAGGTCACAGCCGCCGCACCAGTGCTGGTCTGGGTAATCCCGATGGTACGGCTGCCAGCACAATCCCCCGGGGTCGGTGGTACATAGCTGGTCGGCAACTCGGCTCCAATATGGATCTGCATCTGTGTTGGCAACCCCTGACCCAGCGAGAGGGACTTGGCCGCGAGCGTATTGGTGCCCGATGTCACAGTCCCAATGGCAGAGGCTGTATAAGGACCACCGGTCAGGTAGTACACCGCATAGAGATACCCTGTTCCTCTGGCCTTACAGATATCGGTGGTGGGGACGAAGGTCGTGAAGAACACGGTCCCGCCGAGCAGCGTGGCCGGGGAGAGATTCCGTTCCCCTGGAGTCGTGGCGCTGCGAGAAGGTGTTTGCAGCGGAGCTGTCGGGTCGTTGAAGGTCGTGAACCAGCCGTCCATATTCTGGATATTATTCACCAGGTTTCCGCTGCCGGAACTATACCCGGTGGTAAAGCTGGCCGTGCTGCCCGTCGTGCTCACGTTCGTGCCCGCCGCACAACTCGTGCAGGTCACGACGTTGGAGGAATTGTAGAGGTTGTTGCGTTGAGTGAGCTGGCTCGCACATCCGCCGGGGACAATGCATGGATCCTTCACCCCGAAGAAGTGCTGGATGTCCGTACTGGTCTTGTCGATGGAGGTAAAGAACCGACCAGTCCCGAAGAAGATCCAGAGGTTTCGATTATCATCCTGTGTCAGCGTCGGCGCCGCCGTGATCGGTCCGACAGTGCACGGCGACGCTATGACGCAGGTCGTGGCCTGCGGTGTCGTATAGGGGAACGAGGAGATCACCGCCGTGGGAAGACGGAGGTTGTTTGAGCATCCCCCTCCTGAACAAGCGATTCCCCAGGTATCCGGATCGGGGTTCCCGCCATTGGTGGTCAGACGCAACATCGCGCCTATCCATATAGGATTGGACCCACCGCAGCCCGAGCTTGTCGTGGTGCCATTGCAGACCACGTATCCGCCGTAAACGGAATCCACCCGGAAATCCAAGTCGTAGTCGATGGTGACACTATCCACCATCAAGCCCCCGGTCGTGACAGTATCAAAGGCCCGGACGGCGCCGCTCGCCACAGTCTGATCGACGCCCATGCAGGGTAAGGCGGCCGGGCAGGCTTGGCCTGTCTTTTTGCCTTTGCCTTTGCTGCCTGCTGTCCTATTAACATCGGCGTAGCTCGGCCCCAGCTTCAGGTCTATCGCGTAGTACTGCGCAGCCTGGGTGCTGAAGTAGTCATAGTGCGTGGGGCCTGTGCCGAAGATGGCGAACCATCGCTCGTTCGTGCTGGACGTCGTAGCGTCGGTCGAGGGGTTGGTCCGCACGATCGACGGCTGGACTGTGGTCAGCCCCAGATCATCATCGCGGAAGACCCACAGCAGCGTCGGCTCCTTTTCCGGGTTCGTGATGTCCAGCACGAAATACGAGGAGAGGAACACCCGGTAATCGCTGCCGCTGGTCCCATTCCCGGTATCGGTGGTGGTCCCATTGTAATTGAAATCCGACTGCACCACCCGCGCCGTGCCCTTGCCGGAGGTGCAGTTGTTGCAACTCCCGCCGAGCCGGAATCCCCCGAGCAGGATCGTGCCCCAGCCGCCGGGGTGATCGGCGTCCGCCGCAAAGATCCGTGCGTCCGTCACCTTCGGCGTCAGGTCCACGTAATACACGTGGCCATAGTTTCTCAACGTCAACCACCTGAGTTGGGGCAAGAGGTCCTGCGGAATGAAGCTCCAGAGCTCCGCGCCCAGCGCCGGGGCATCGGAGCGGAAATTGTAGGTCGTGACGCTGCCGTCGCAGGGCAACGCCGCACAATCGGTCGATGTGCCGATCTGCTTCGGGGTGGCCGAGAACCGGGCCTGCACGATGGGACCGGTGCCATCAATCTGCCGGTCGTC
>VBOF01000142.1 GCA_005877855.1 Nitrospirota bacterium
AGACAGCAGGAGATGCCTAAGGAGCGGGTGCTGGTAGCGCGTAAACCCAAAGCCGTGGATGGCGTGAATGATGATGGGCACTCCAGCGAACCACGCCGCGAGGCGTCCAAGGACGCCGGCCTTGGAGCTATGGGTATGGACGATCGTGGGCTTTAGGGTCCGGAGGAGCACTGTCAAGGACACGAGCGCGCGCAGATCGCGCCACGGGCGAAGTGAGCGGACCATCGTCGGGACTTGATAGACGTCCACTCCCGGAAGCGCCTTGGCGTCTTGATCCAGCATGCCCGGCTCTCCGGTGATGAGCACGGCGCGGAACCGGGACGCATCCAGATGCGACACCGTGAACAAGGTATTCTGCTGGGCGCCTCCCAGTTCCAGCTTGGTGATGATGTGGCAGACGGTGTGCTTCATGTTGCGCGCAACTGCTCCGCGAGTTGCTTGCCCTGCGCCATGGCGTCCTCCATGGAGGTGTGCTCCCAGCGCCCGTACCGGCCGATCGACTGAATGCCGCGCCGCGCCAGCTCCTCCAGGATCGCGGGCAGGGCGCGGGCCCGGTGTTGGTCGAACAGCACGTAGGCGTACCGGATATTCTTGACGTCGGCGACCACGAGTTCATCGTCCGACCGGAAAATGCTGGCACGTTCCAGCCCGTCGCGGACCCGCTGGATCAACGCCGCCTCCGGCACGGCGTGCGCCGGCTGGTGTGAGACCTCCACGTAAAGCGAGCTGCACCCGGGCGGCCCCAGCGAGGGGGAGAAGTTCATGGGGAAGCCCGCGCGGTAGAACGGGAACTCCGGCTCGGGGAAGTAAATCCAGTGCTTGTCGGAGACCTTTTCCCGCGCCACGCCCAGATTGACATTGTAGACCGACACGCAACGGAGCCCGCCCGCCGCCTCACGGATCGCCTTCGGCAGGTCCGTGCAGCGGCGGATCAGCTCGGGCACGGGAATCGTGGAGACCAGCGTCTCGTACTCTTCGACGCGGCCGTCGGAGAAGGTCGCCCGTCGGCGTCCCGTCTCCACCTCGATCAGTTCGCAACCGTACACGATATCCCGCACGCCGGGCAGGAACGCCCGGGGTAGCACGCTGATCCCGCCCTGCGCCGGATAGAGAAAAGTCGGATTGTAGCCGAAGGCCTTGTCCTTGATGCCCAGTGCGCCGTTGACCACATCCTTGAGATCCGGCTTGGGCACCAGCCAGGACACCCAGTCCGACGTCAGCTCGTCCAGCGACACCTGCCAGAGCTTCTCGTTGAACGGCACCATGAAGTGCCGGGCGATGCCCTCGCCCATGTTTTCCAGAATCCAGTCCTTGAAGGAGCGGCCCGCCGGCCGGGTCGCTGCCGGCTTCGCGAGCGTGGCGATGAACCCCATCAGGCACTCGCGGACGACCTCGGGCGGCAGCCCGTAGGTGTTGGCCTGGAACGGATACTCCGTGTAAGTCCGGTGCGAGTAGATGAAGGAGCGGCGGACGTGCTGCTCCAGCCGGCCGTCCAACAGCCCCTCCACGAGGGCCTTGATGGCGGCCTGGCGGAAGTGGAGGAGATGGCCCGTCATGTCGAAGGTGAAGCCGTCCTTCTGGTAGGACCGACAGAGGCCGCCCGCTTCCTTCTCCTTCTCGATCACCCGATAGGACCGGTCCCCCAGGTGATACGCGGTGCTGAGCCCGGCCAGGCCGGCGCCGATGATCAGGATCACGGGACTCTCCGCGCGGACTCCGGCGCGGGAGGCAACACGGCTCCCTTCACCGGCCTGGAGATTTCAATGCGCTTGAGCAAGACCGCCGCGACGACCGCCAGGAACAGCGCGACGCCCGCGATGACGAGCGCCGTCTCGGTGGCTACGAACAGCATCGCCAGAGCCGCCCCGCCCAGCATGACCGACGCACCATAGCTTGCGATGACGACCTGCGGGACTGAAAGCCGCCTCTGCCGCAGGCGGAGCGAGAAATGGTCCAGGCTCCCGAGGAACACCGGCAGGCCCCGCATCCAGCGGACGTACATCACGAACAGCGTATCGAACACCGGCACGCCGAGAATGAGGAGCGGCGCCAGGACCGCCACCGGGTTCTCTACCGTGTACTTGCTCACCATCGCCAGCGCCCCTAGCATGAGGCCCACGAAGAGCGAGCCGGCGTCCCCCAGGTAGATCGTTGCCGGGTGAAAGTTGTACCGCAGGAACCCCACCAGGCTCCCCGCCAGCGCCGCCAGCATCATGGCGATCATGGTGTCGTGGTTCACCAGCGCCACGACGAAGAGCCAGAGGCAGGCGATCACGCTCACGCCGCCGGCCAGCCCGTCCATGACGTCGATGATGTTGACGGCGTTGATGATGCCGATCATCCAGACGACGGTGAGCAACAGGTCCAGCCAGTCGGGAAACGCGGCGATCTCGATGCGGATGCCGCTCCGGATCAGGACGAAGACCGCGATGAGCTGGCCGACCAGCTTGGGCCACGGTTTGAGGACCCCGAAATCGTCGATCAAGCCCAGCATCACCATGAGGGTTCCGCCCAGGATCAGCCCCAGGACCTCCTGGCGGAATTCAAAGGTCAGGGCCAGGCTGATCAGGAACGCTACGTAGACGGCGAGCCCGCCGAAGTAGGGAACCGGTTCGGCCTGGTGCTTGAGCCGCCCGTCCGGACGGTCCACGACGTTGAACTGTAGCGCGGCGCGGCGCGCCACCGGCACTCCATACAGGGCCAGCAACAGCGCGAGGACGAACGTCAGCAGATACAGCAGCATCACTCCACCTCGATGCCGGACCAGACGGTCTTGATCGCCTCATAGACGAAAGTCTTCGCGTAGCGGCGGCGCATCCACCAGCCATCCGGCTCGAACAGGCCGTCGTCCACCGGAGACGCGAGGAAGTGCGGACCAGAGCGGCCCGCGGCCCCTTCAAAAATCCGTTTGGCCCGGGCCGTATGGTAGTTGGACGTCACCAGGATCACCTCTTTCAGGCCTCGGCGTTTCAGGATCGGCACGACCACGCCGGCTTCCTCCCTGGTCGAGTCGGAGTCGTGCTTCACGATCAGGATGCGGGCCGGCGGCACACCCAGGAATTCGGCATGCCGCCGCATGACGTCCACCTCGTGCGTCCGAAACCCCATCGGTGTCCCGCTCAGCACCAGCAGTGGCGCCAGGCCGCGCTTGAACAGCTTGACCGCGTGCCGCACGCGATCACCTTCACGTGATTCGCCCCCAAGGACCAGAATCGCATCGGCCGGGTGGAGCGTATCCTCCGCAATCAGGCTGCGGCCCAGCGCCTCCAGCATCCATGGCGTGCCCCAGTAGGCGCTGGCCATGACCAGAAGCGAGAACACGGCTCGTTTCCACCAGACTCTCCTACTCTCGCTCACTAACCGTCCCTTTGCTTTCGTCTGTGCACACGACCGGCGGCAGCCCACCAGCACATGGCATGACAGTCACGGAGGACTCATCCAAGGCGCTGCATGCAGGCCTCATATAATTCCTCATGCTGCCGGACGACCGACTCGATGGAAAAGTGCTTGCGTGCGCGCTCTCGACCACGCGCGGCGAGCGTTTTCGCCTCTTCAGGGCGACTCAATAGCCGTTGAATTGCGTCGGCGAGCGCTTCGGGTTTCCCGGGGGGCACCAGAAGCCCTGTTTCGCAGTGGATGACAAGCTCGGGGACCCCACCGACCTCCGTCGCAATCACCGGCCGAGCTGCTGCCATGGCTTCGAGGATCGCGATCCCCAATCCCTCATAGAGGGAGGCCAAAACGAAGACGTCGAGCAGAGGTAACAGCCTGGGGATGTCCCGACGAACGCCCGCAAATACCACCCAGGGAGCGATCCCCAGCTGTTCGCTCTGCTTTCGAAGGCTCTTGTACGCCGGGCCGTCCCCAACAATGAGGAGTTGCAGCCCAGGTGATGGAAACCGCTCCCTGAACTGCGCCACTGCCTGCAACAAGATGCTGAGTCCTTTCTTCGGTTCCTCCAGCCGACATACGGTTCCAATGACCGGCAGACCTTCGCAGAGCCCCAGTTCCTCCCTCCGAAGAGAGCGGTCTCCGTTAAACTGGCTGACGTCGATACCGAATGGAATGGTGATGTATTTCGACTCCTCTCCCCCGATCTGGGAGAAAATGGTCTGACGGACCGCATCAGAACAACACGTCACCACCTGGGTCCACTTCACTGTGAGACGGTCCGCGAGAAGTTGGTACCCGATCCTTGTGACTTCAAAATCGTGGTACGACGAGATGCACAGTGGCACCCGCAAGAATCGTCCCAGCACGCGCCCAGCCAAGTTGGCCCAAAACAAGAACGCATGAATCACGGCCGGCCGCTCTCGGCGGATCAACCGCCAGAGTCTCACGAGCACACAAGCGTCGAGCTTGCCTCTGCCCCCCAACGCGACGACCCGCACGCCACGGTTGCGAAGCTCTCGCGCAATGGCGCCGTCGCCCCTTAACGTGCAGACCGTGACCTGAAACCGTTTGCGATCGAGTCTCGACGCCAGTTCGAGGACGTGCGACTCGGTCCCTCCCACGCCCAACCCGATGGCGAGCAGCATCAACTTGACTGGCTCCTCTGTTCCTGACATCCCGCTAGAAGACACGGCCGTTCAGCACGAAGAGGTAGTCCTGGGCCACAATGCCTCGGACCAAATGCAGCAGCCGCTTGACTCGTCGCGCCATCTGACCTGAGAAGCGAGGCGGGACCGCCGGATCACGGATGCTGCTGCGAAGAGCCGCGTCCTGAATCGACGCCGGCACCAGGCGAGCCGTTTCTGCGAGCGTCCGGATGTACGGCGCGTAGATGCGGCGACGAACGACGGTGGAGGCCTTGGCCTTGTACCACGAGATGCAGGGGTCATACACCCACCCCTCGATCTGCTTGAGTCGATGGAAATGGAAGAAGATGAGCGGCTGCTCATCAACCCACACGCGATTGCCAGCTTCCCGAATCGTGTAGTTCGCAAGGTTCCAGGGCGCGAGGTTAGCGCCCTTGTGCTGTAGGACAGCGACGCCCTGAAAGCGGCTGGGCCAGTCGTCCAGGTACTTCTGGTCGGCAAAGCGGCCGTCCTCGCACCGGTCGTAGCACCATTCCAGACACCGCTCGCGCCACCAGCGAAGGCAGACTAACGCCTCCGCATCACGCCTGAAGCTCACCCAGCCCACATTGTAGATCCCGTACCGTTCCCAGTCTTGCAGATGAGGGGGAAACCGATGTCCGATGATCGCGATAGAGTGGCGGCCAATCTCCTCGTAGATTGGGGACGGATCGGCGAAGAAGTACAGGTCCGCGTCCAGATAGGTGATGAGATCCACCTGCGGGTGCCGGTCCAGGACGAACAACGGCAGCGAGGGCGAGCACGTAAAATAGTATTCGATCGGCGTCCGGTTCTGTTTGGCCCGCAAGAGGTCTTCATCACCTTTCTCATACTCGTCGAGCGCGATTGGGTGGACGCCCGCTAGGCCAAGCTTCGCCAGCACGTCATAACAGACGCGGTCCATGCACAGCACCCAGAGCTGGAAGGCCGGGCAATGGCGTTGCAGCGACCGGTACAGCGCCAGCCCGCGCGGCAAGTAGTTCCGGTCGAAGTAAGTGCAGAAATAGCGCATTACGGAGGACCCGGGGGTTGTCGGTGCCATCGGGCGATGAGGTCGCCTACTTCCTGAGCCTGAGCGTTGGTCAGCTGGGGATGCATCGGCAAGCTGAGAATGCGCCGGCAGATCGCCTCGGTCTGCGCCAGCCCCGCGCCGTCGAGAACGACTCGTTCCCGATAGGCTGGCTGCAGGTGCACGGGAACAGGGTAATGGATCAACGTGCCGACGGAGTTCGCCTTCAAGAAGGCACGCAATTCATCACGGCGCTCGCTGCGCACGACATACTGGTGATACGCATGGGTCACGCCGCGGTGCGAACGGGGAACCGTTATCGGTACGCCCGCGAGCGTGATGTCATAGACGCGGGCCAGCTCCCGGCGCCGTGCGTTTTCCTCGTCCAGGTACGGGAGCTTGACGCGCAAGATCGCCGCCTGGATCTCATCCAGCCTGGAATTTAGACCTGGTACGTCGCTGACATACCGCTCCCGCCACCCGTATTCCCGAAGCAGGCGTGCGCGCTCCGCCAACTGTCGGTCGTTGGTGACCACAGCGCCCCCGTCTCCCAGCGCCCCCAGGTTCTTTGTCGGATAGAAGCTAAATGCGGCGAGATGTCCCCAGGTGCCCGTCTTCCGGCCGTCGACGGCGGCTCCGTGGGACTGCGCACAATCTTCAATGACCTTCAGGCCGTGGCGCTCAGCAATGCCCATGATCACGGGCATATCGGCCGGATGTCCGTAGAGATGGACCGGCAGGATCGCTTTGAGCCGACGGGGACCCTGCTTCTTGATCACATCCTCGATCCGGTTGGCATCCAGAGTAGCGGTCGCAGAGTCGATGTCCGTCAGCACCGGCATGGCGCCGGCCAACTCGATAGCCGCCACGGTGGCGACCGCCGTATGGGAGACCGTCAGGACCGCATCGCCGGGCCCGACGCCGCAGGCCCGGAGCGCGATGTGGAGGGCATCGGTGCCGTTGCCCACTCCGATGGCGTGCCGCACGCCCAGATAGCGGGCGAACTCCTGCTCGAACGCGGCGACTTCCTGACCCAGGATATACGTTCCGCCGTCCAACACACGGCGGATCGCCCGATCGATCTCGGATTGATGCGCCAGATAATTCGCGGCGGGATTCGCGGGAAGAATCACGGGAATGCCCCACGTGGTTGCTGGTTCACAGATAATGCGCGAGATTGTCCCGAAAAAAGGCCACGGTGCGCGCGAGTCCTTCGCGCAGCGAGACCTTCGGCTCCCATTCCAGAACAGACCGAATGCGGCTGTAGTCCGCATAGTAATCGCCGATGTCAATGCGTTTGCGTTCAGGCGGAAAGGAACGGATCTCGTATCGTCCGCCGCCGTTCACTTCGACCAGCAGGTCGGCAAGGGCTTTGAGGCCGATCACGCGCTCGCATCCCAGGTTGAACACTTCGCCGTTGGCCTCCTCGCTGGCCGCTGCCAGGAGAAAGGCGTCCACCACGTCGTCCACGTATGTGAAATCGCGCAACTGCTCCCCGCCCCACACCTCGAAGGTTTTGCCCTCGAGCAGCAGGCGAACCCACACGCCCAGAAAAGTCTGCCGCGCGTCCTTGATCCGCATCCGTGGCCCAATGGTGTTCGTCAGCCGCAACGCGCAGGCGCGCAACTCATACACGTTGTTGTACAGGATGTGGTACCACTCGCCAGCCATTTTGTTGATGCCGTTGACGTCAACCGGCCGCAGCAGATGCTTTTCGTCCACCGGCAGATAGTCCGGCTTACCGTAAATCTGGCGGGTGCTGGCAAAGACGACTTTGATGCGGGGATTATAGCGCCGGCAAGCTTCCAGGATGGACAGCTGGGCTCGACAGTTGATCTCCAGATCAGTACCGGGATCCTCCATCGAGTCCATGTGGCTGGTCTGCCCTGCCAAGTTGAACAGGTAATCTTGCCCCTGGACCAGGTACCGCATGCTGTGCTGGTCCCGCACATCGGAGATGTTGACCTGCACGTGGTCCTCGAGACCGGCGATGTTGAATAGGTTGCCGCCGTATTCGGGGATCAAGCTGTCCACGAGGGTCACACGGGCACCGAGGTCCACCAACCGTCGCGCCAGGTTTGAGCCGATGAAGCCGAGCCCACCCGTGATGAGAACTATTCGGCCTGTTAAAACTTCACCCTTAATGGTTTAGTCATACCTTCGCAGTCGGTCGGGATGGAGTGCAGCCTTAGTAGGTTCTTCAATTCCTCCGCGGAGCAGAACTCGTGCTGGTGATCTGGATGACTCTTACCAGAGTCACGAGCGACAATTGTATGGCCGTTCAGGACTCCATAAGGCGTTTTCATCGCTTTGACGCACTTTTGCAAGACTTGCCGAATTTCATCCAACGAAAAGTGCTCGATCGCTCCATCCCATGTAATAACATCGTAGTCGGTGTCGGGAAACTCATCGGCGATCAAGTCCTGTTGTACGTAGCGAATCGTGGGATGGCCATGCCACTTGCGCGCGTGGATTATTGCGGTTGGATCGCGATCGACGGCGTCGATCTGTGACGCAGTGCCGGAATAGAAATAATAGGGATAGAAGCCGTCACCACAGCAAAGATCGAGCACGCGACAACCTTGGAACATCACCTCGCGTGAAAACACGCCCCGCTCAACCCAGGACGGCACGCGCAATTCCGCCCACCGGTACAGATCAGCCCGGTGATCGAACCACTCGGGCCGCGCATCAACCCCTTCCCAAAGACGAGATGTGTGATAGGCATAGTACCGCCGCAGGTACGATTCAGCAAAACACATCACAGATTCATTAAATGCCAGGTCTCTGATGAACACCCTCAATAAATTGAAAAGTGTACGAGAGCATGCTAACAGAGAGGGGATAAATGAACGAGAACAGCGAACGGCATAGACCAGCCCGGGAACTTGCCGCAGGAGATTCTTCACCACTCCTCCTGAGCGTCCCTGGTCTTCATTGCCCGGATGCATACTCCCCTCATAGAGGCCAGCCATACCCTTTTCTCTTATTTGAGTCGGAAAGGGAAAAGAGCTTTGGCCTTATCGAACACTGATTGGCGTTGACTGCCCAGTCGCCTGATTGCCCGGAGCGCCTCCGACAGCATGAACCGCGACGTGTCGTCCTGACCGAACCGCTTTTCGTATTCCACGGCGAGATCGCCGGCAAAGCCGAGCTGTGCGTCGAGGCAAGCGAAGACCCAGAGCACCACGTAGTCCCGCTTGCTGAAGTCACCCTGGGCCAGCCACGACAGGGTCCGCAGGTATCGCGCATTGACCCACCCGGGGCTGATTTTAATCGAGGTGGCCGCCTGATCAAAAGCGGGATCCGGCTCCATGGACTTGAGCCGCCTCAGCGTCGAGCTTCTCATTTTGACCGTCCCCTGCACCTCCAGATTGGAGAGCCAGAACCCGCTCTTCAGGAGCTGCTTGTGCGCGTCGACGAAGAGGTCTTCCCCCACATACGCGTCGATCAGGCCGGGTTCCAGGTCCAGCGCGAGGACTCGTGCCCGCCGGTCTGGCTTGAGGCTCTCGAACAGCCGAAGGTCCGTGCCCTGTGAGTCGGTCTTCAACCAATCGACTCCGGGCAAGGCCAGGCGGTCGAGGACCGCATCCAGAGTCGTCGCACGGACGCCTGCCTCCCGTTCCACGATGAAGAGATCGGCAAAGAGATACTCGCCGAGCGACGCGGCATCCGGCTTGAGCGTGCTGGAGCAGGTAGGCGACTTGGTGAAATAGAAGTGCGCGTGAGATCGCCCCGCATCCCCCGTCACCGCCTCGTTGACGATGATTGTTTGATGGTACGGATGGTCCGTCCGAGTCTGCATCTCTCGCAGGTCCGGGTCGAACCCCACGTAGACCGAGTGCGGGGCAATCGGTTGCCAGACCTCTGGCGGCGCGACCGCCGCGCCGATGTCGAACAAGACGGGACGGCGATCCAGTTTTGACAGCAACAGCTCGAAGGCGGCGCCCAGCATCTTTCCTTCCCCCGCGGACATGGACTCAGGCAATCCTGCAGACGTACGTTTGCGCCGTAATAGTTTCGCACATCACCTCGCTCAAATACTCGTGCGGGATGTTTTTCACGACTTCTCGGAGCCTTAGTCCGTGCTCGTCAAGAAGCGTCCGAAATTCGTCAGCGTTGAACACGATTTCCACAACCGCGCGTCCATAGGCGAACTTCTTCAGGATCGTTGTCGACCGTTTCGTGACGATCGGTACCGTATGGAAGATACACCACTTCCGCGCGACACGACGGCTCTCTTGAATTGCCGTTCGATACCCCAGCAGGTGCATCAGGACTGTCCCGGACAGCAGGATGTCGCAGGTGCCATCCCGCAACGGCAGCGCCGTGGCGTCTCCCACCACGAACGGCTGCCCCGAATAGCGCCGCTTCGCCAGGGCGATCATAGCCGGTGAATAATCCACCCCGATATACCGGAAGGGCCGGTCCCAGAGACTGGCCAGCACTTCGGAATTCCAGGCACTGCCGCACCCCACTTCGACGATCAAGGGGTCCGCCTCGCCGGTCAGCCGGACGGCCTCGGCCAGCGCGACAAAATCTTCCCTCGGACGCCCCTCGTGCATCTGCCGCAACAGCGGGGCGAAAGCGGCCTCCTGCAGTTCGGCGACGAGCGGGTCCTGCCATCCGCACAGCAGCTCCGGATGGACGCCATCTTGGAGGATTTCGCAGCCGTACGAGGTCGGGGCGTTCGAACCAGCGTAGAGATACTGTCCGAACCAACGTTTCAAGGCCCGGCGCATGCCGGTAGGCAACACTTTGCGGGCCACCGACTGTAGCATTGGGCTAAACGTGTTTGCGGACAATGTCGGCCAGCTCCTTCATGCGCTGCTGGTACGTGTGGTCCCGGAGCGTCCGTTCCTGACCGGCCTTGGCGACGGCCCTGCGCTCCCCATCGTGCTCCAGATAATGCTTGACTAGCTCGGCGCATTCCTGCGGCGTGCGGTAAGCGACGACCTCTTTCCCCACTTCGAACAGCTCATGCAGGTTGTCTTTCCAGTCCGTCAGGAGGAGCGTCCCGACGCCGGTCGCCTCGAACAGGCGCATGTTATTGGCAAACCGCTCAGAGAGATCGATATGGCGGTTCAGACCAATTTGGGATTCGGCGAGAATGCGGTACATCTGCAGTCCCCAGGCTTCGCCGCGGAAAGACCTGCGGATGAGCGAGGTCGCCGGCAACCCCTCCTCGCCGTACCCCCAGAAGTCCATGGGGACCTGGCCGGCGACATGCTCGAACAGCCGGTTCCCACCCGTATGATTGGATGTGTACCCCCCGACAAAGACGACGGCAGGCCGGGACTGCACCGATCCCAACAGTTTCAGCACGCGCGGCTCGAAGGCGAAGCGAAGGTATTCGCACCGGATCCCCTGCCGCCTGAACCGTTCGACATAGTGCGGCAAGGACGACACGATTAGATCGTACGGCCCCCAGTCCATGTCTTCGCGGAGGGCATAGGCGGTCTGTCCGACCACGAGTCTCCCTGTTCTCTTGATGGCGCGTAAGAGGGCCGCGTCCATCCAGTTCATATCCTGCACGTACACGACGTCGGGCTTGAACTTCTCTACCTGCGCCTTGAGGACGGCCATCTGCCAAGCCTTGACCCTGCCGAGCTGGCAGTAGAGGGGATAGGCCGCCCACAAATGAATCGCATGCTCCCTTGCCCACCGGCGCTGAAGGGGCTCACAATTCGCGACGACTTCGTGCGCGTCATGACCCAGCTTTCGCAGATTGATCGAGTAGAAATCAGCCGTGCCGAAGCACTGGTCCATCAGTACGCGCCACTGCTCGGCGTACGGACGGTCAGGCAGATCGGCGTGCTGCGAGCAGAACGCCCGCAGGAAGCCATGGTAATACGTGTCAATGATGAGAAACGTCATTGCTCAAGAGCGCCAACCACCCTCGTCCGCACCGGTCATCTACTCTACCCGACTGTAAGGCTGGAACCAACCCGATCGGCACGAGACCTGGCTTTTGTCATGAATTCCCCCTCACACATATTTGTGGACGAGAGCTATCAGCTCCTTCGTGCGCTGCTCATACGTGTGATCCCTGAGTGTCCGCGCCTGTCCGGCTCGAGCGATGGCCTGCCGCTCGGCGTCGTGCGCCAGGTAGTACAGGATCAATTCAGCACATTCTTCGGGCGTTCGATAGGCGACCACTTCCTTGCCCCGCGCGAACATCTCGCCAAGATTCTCCTTCCAGTCGGTGAGGAGTAGGGTCCCCACGCCGGTCGCTTCGAACAGACGCATGTTGTTGGCGTAGGGAAGCACATCGCCGTGGTGATTGAGCGTGATCCGTGAACAGTTCAGGACGTGGTACATGTCCCTCCCCCACACTCGTCCCCGATAATGCGCCCGAAGGGGCGACACGGAGGGCAATTGATCGACGGCCGGGGCCCAGATGTGTAACTGAGCTCGCGAATCCAGTTGTCCGCAGAGCGCCTCCAGAAAGGCGCGCCGCCCGCCGTGGATCCCATGGAAGCTCCCGATGAAGGTCACTTCGTATGCCCCTTCTCGAGGAGGAAGGCAGGCGAGCACCCGTGGCTCGAAGCCCATACGGTTCAACTCCGCGGGAATGTTATTCGTCCGGAAGTATTCGACGGTGGGCGGGAATGAGGAGATGATCAGATCGTAGCAAACGTATTCTTGAGCTTTTCCAAGTCGCGTTGCAGCATGCTGACCTAGCAGCAGCCGAACATAGGGCTTCATCTCCCGAAGAAAGTCGCCGCTGATCTGCAACATGTCCTGGTTGATCAGCACGTCAGGCCGGTACTGCCTGATCTGCGCCGACAAGATGTCGTAAAACCAGGAGGGCTGCTGACGATCGAGCATGCGCAGGACTGGGAGAAAAACCGTTTTGGAACGCCGCAGCGGTGTGCGGGCAGCCAGCCGCCGCGTCTGCGCCACCATACCCCGTAACCGCGGCACCAGGCCGGTCGGCTCGGCCAATCGAACCCCATGCTGTCGTGCCCACGCCTTCTGCATGAACTCATTGTTGGCGTGGATGTCGTGCGCTTCGTACCCGAGTTTCTGCAGGTTGCCGGAATAGAAATCCGCCACCCCGAACAGGCTCTGATTGCGGGTCCTCAGTTGCTCCTCGTAGGACTGCTTCTCCAAACCTGGATGTTGGCTATAGAGCCAGTGCAGAAATTCGGGGTAATCGGAGTTGAGGAGGAGGACCTTCATCTAAGCAACGTCACGAGGCACCGCCAGACAATGGTAGATCCTTTGGACATCACGGCTAGGATCCAGACGCCGGCCGCTCATGTCGTACAGGTCATAGGCCGCCGCCAACAATTCCTGGCGTCCGGCCCATCCGACTTCATCGTGAAATTCTATGATGGCTACGGGTCGGGCTTCACGCAAAAGTCGCCGCATGCCAGCCAGCACCTGCGCCTCCGCCCCCTCGACATCGATCTTCACCAGATGAAGCCGGGACCCGGAGGGGAAATAGTCGTCCAACGATATCGCCGGCACTTCCAACTCGGGATCAGTCCGTATCCCCTCCACATCATGTCCGACGATATTCCATTCGTGCGAACTATGTTGCCGCCCAGGAAACAGCCATACTCGATCACGCGAACCATCGGAAACGGCGAAGTGTTCAACCCTCACTTGGTTGCCACAGCCGTTTGCTCGAATATTTTCCCTCAACAATTGGACATTCTCGGGATGTGCTTCAAAAGCGACCACCAGACCGGCAGAACCGACCAGTTTTGCAAACAATTCGGTAATGACTCCAACATGCGCGCCTACATCGGCACAGGCCCACCCAGGTTGCACCAATCGCTGAATGGCGCTGCACATGTCCGGCTCATAGGGGGTGTACTTGTTCAGCCACCGTTGAACGCCCCGAGCCGCTCCGGCCTTCTTCAGCTCATTCTTGAAAGGCGTGGGAAGAATGCGCCGAAATATTCCTATGGTCCCGCTTAAGATCCGACCGGCCAGCTTGGGCCATATTCCAGGGGTCACAGAATGTCTCTCTCCGTCATCGAAAATGCCTGTGCAGATTCCCGAAAAAGCCTTCGGGGGACAAATAGTCTTCCCATAGCTTCCGGCATTCCCGTTGGAGATCCAGAAACTGCCGGTTCGTGAGCGAGTCGTGAAATGCCGCGACTATTTCGCCCACGCGGCTCACCTCCTTTTCGTCCACCCAGACACAATATTCCTTCCAGTTGATTTCCGAGTGAAACGGCAGCACACAGTCGGTATCCACGAACACCGGAATGCGGCCACAACAAAGCGTCTCGTAAAGGCGGTAGGAGAAATTCCCGCCGCCTCTCGCACAGAGAACGTAATCGCTTCCCACCGTGTTCTGCACGTATTCCTGCCGGATCTGTTGCATTTTTTGAACATCGACGCTTCCCTCAGAGAGCAGCGCCCCTCCAAGGAAATGCTCTCGCATCTTGAAGTTGGCATCAATGACCGGGCTCGCTGCCAGAACACGCAAGACCGTCGTGCGAATGGAGGCATCCGCTTTCCTCAAGCCGAGCGCGGTCAGAAGCCTCTTCGCTCCGCCTCGTACTGCCTGCTTCAACCTCCCACGGAGAGTCCGCGAGCCGGTGCGGAACGAAGGTGCATAACCACAGAAGCCGACGACGGCTCTCTCCCCCTTGGACCGCAGAGGCAATTGTCCGCCCAGATATCTTGTCACAAAATCTTCGCTCCAGGCCGGCATCGCGAACTCATTGCGCCTTTGCCGAGAGCGATAGCACGAGGTCCTGAATACAAGGGTGTCGTCGTACGGAACTTCCTGATCCGAATCGCTCCAGAAGAAAATCACCGTCGGCTTACGTGCGCGGCGGGCTAGTTCCAGAAACTGCTCGGCCCGCTTGACTGCCGCTGTGTCGTCGAGGACCTGCTCCCAGGCGCCCGGAAACACCGCAACATCTGCTTTCTCCAACGTCGTCATCTCAAAAAGACGGCTCCCCACTTCCACATAACGATCGTACCGCCCGCTGGATGGATCGCCAGGGTCTTCCGGATTCTTTCCCCAGAAAGGATAAAGCATAGCAACATGCTTCCTCCCTCCGGGCAGATAGGCGCGGTCAGTGAATATTTTTAATTTCGTGCTGCCCCTTGAATTCATAGCCTGTCGGCGACTTTCCGGACCAACCACTCAAGGTACCGGACGAGAAGCCCTGTCCAAGGAACCCAAACCGGCAGCATCTTCCACCTCCGCTCGAAGTGCGAGAGCGTCCAGGCAGGCGCCAACATATGACGAGTCAAGAGATGGGTCGCATCGTAGAGTGTAAACATAGGCTCTTGGTCGCCAAGCAGTTTTAGGTTGTAGCGTGCATCAGGGCTCTCCAAAGGGTGCAGCTTTGCACCTCCTCGGATATGGCTGTAATCATGGTTCTGGTGGATGACCATGTTCGCACCGGTTGCATCAATGACAGGAACACCCAGCGAACGGGCGCGATAGATAAACCAGTTGTCCCATCCAGGCCGTCCCACGCAAAAGGGTGGTATTTCTCCCATCACACCTTTGGGAAATATGAAATAGTCACTGCCCGCGGGTGGATGCAAAGTCCCGCAACTGGAAACCTGTCTCCTTAGAATTTGCTCCCAATCTTCATTCTTGAAGTCAAGAGGGGCGCTCACGTCCAAATCCCACCGTTGGCCTACCATGAGGAAGCGTTGCGCGGTGATGCGCTTAACAGATGCCATCAGGTCGGATAGAAAAATGATATCGGCATTCACATACGCAATGAGGCGTTCCGTAGCCACTTGTTGAACATGTTCAAAGGCCGAATTGAGGAAAGGGGTCCCGTACTCATTCCGAGCGATATGAGGAAGATGCTTCACACCATATTCGGCGGCAGCCTCCGCCACCCCAGGATCATTGCCGCATAGGATCACTTCGCACCGAGGGGAAAGTTGCAGCCAGCTCTGGATTGCATTCCGCTGGATCGTCCCAATATGTCCCCGAAACGGCTTGGGAATGGAGAAGATGGTCAACAACGTGCCCGTCCCTTTCAAAGATATTGACGAACGAGCGCGACCAACTCTTGCGGATCGAACGCCGACCCGAGTAATTCCGCGCGCACTCCGAGGCTTCGACACTGCGCGACGGCATCGGACGATGACGCGATGACCAGGTCATAGCAGCCGAGCTCGTCACGACCGGGCAGAGTAGACGTCACTTGCCCCACGAGCAATCGAACGCAGGGCTTGATCTCTTTGAGAAAATCGCCTTTGATGCCGCCCGCATCCCGCACGAGGAGGACATCGGGCTGGTGGTGACCGATCTGTGTAGATAAGATTTCGTAGAACCAGGAGTGTCGGCTGTCCAATGCCTGCAACACGGGGCGGATGAGATCCTTGAAATGGCGGACCGGCGCCTCCGCCGCCTTGCGAACATGCTGCAACAGCGCCGCGTTCGGCTCCGATGGTTGAGCGGCCTGGACGCGGAGGCGATGCTCATGCATCCAGGTCTTCTGCAACGCCTCGTTGTTCGCGTAGAAGTCGTAGGCCTCATGACCGAGTTCGCGTAGAGTGCCCGCGGAGCAGTCGGCCGCACCGGACAGGCTTTCTCCACGGACCCGTCGCTCTTCCGGTGATTCCGTGTTAATGGTGACAATGGTGAGCGTTCGCAGGCTCCGGCGACGATGCAACTG